>JAWVYK010000037.1:0-15270 GCA_033722755.1 Rhodovibrionaceae bacterium
AGAGCGGCTGGAAATTCCGCTGGACCTGCAGGCCTCCGCCGCGGCCGGTCGCGACGGCTGCGCCGTACTGCTGCAGTCCGGCGGCACCGGACCGATCATCGGCGCGGCGATGATGGAGATCTCTGGCTAAACTCTCTGGCTAAACTTTCTGGCTAAACCCTCTGGCCAAACTCTGTGGCGTCGCTTGCCATATGAGACGGCGGCTGACGCCGCCTCCCCGGGACGAGGCCGTTTTCCAGCACCACGACCGCATCCCAAGGCGCAGCCGCCAGGCTGGCTTTCGAAGGATGGGCTCTGGCCGAGCCGCTTCTACTCCGCGGCCTTTTCCGGCTCGCCGCCCGCCGCACTCTCGGCGGTGTTCGGATCGGCAAATGCCTGGGCCATGAGAGTCGCCAGCCGGCGGGCAAAGCCGGCGCGGTCTTCCGGCAGCTCGCCTTCCTGGATGCGCGCCTGGTCCAGCAGTACGTGCACGGCATCCGCGAGGCGGTCGTCGCCGGCCGCGCCGCCCGCCTTCAGCCGGCTCGCCAGATGGCGGATCAGCGCGTGGCGCGGGTTGATCTCCAGAATCCGCGTGGCTGCGCGGTCGATCTGCCCGTGCTGGCGCAGCAGCCGCTCCAGATGGATGTCCATGTCGCCCTCGCCGGCGACCAGGCAGACCGGGCTCTCGCGCAGCGTCTCGGAACGCCGCACGTCCTTCACCCGGCCCTCGAGCGACTGCTTCATGAAGGCGACCACGGTGCCGCAGTCCGCCTCGCCGGCATCCTCGCCGTCCGCGGACTCCTTCGCCGCGCCCTCGGGTTCCGCGATCTTGGAGAGGTCTGCCCCGGCCCCGCGCGTCACCGAGCGCAGCGGCTTGCCGTCGTATTCGCCGACGGCGGAGATCCAGAAGTCGTCCACCGGGTCGGTCAGCAGCAGCACCTCCACGCCCTTGGCGCGGAAGCCTTCGATCTGCGGGCTGTTGGCCGCGCTCTCCAGATCGTCGCCGGAGATGAAGTAGATCGCCTCCTGTCCCGGCCTCATGCGCGATACATAGTCGGCGAGGCTGGTCCAGCCGCCCGCGCGCGCGTCGCCTTCGCCGTCACCCGTGGCCCGGGTGGAGCGGAAGCGCGCCAGCTTCAGCAGGGCTTCGCGCTGGTCGGCGTCCTCGTAAAGGCCTTCCTTGAGGACCGCGCCGAAGGTCTCCCAGAACTTGACGTAAGCATCCGGTTCCTTCTCCGCCTTCTTCTCCAGCTCGCCCAGCACGCGCCGGGTGACCGCCTTGCGGATGCGCGCCAGCATGGGATTGTGCTGCAGCAATTCGCGGCTGATGTTGAGCGGCAGGTCCTCGCTGTCGATCACCCCGCGCAGGAAGCGCAGGTAGCCGGGCAGCAGCTCCTCGCAGTCGTCGGTGATGAAGACGCGCTTGACGTAGAGCTTGACGTGATGCTTGCGCTCCGGGTGGAACAGGTCGAAGGGCTTGGTCGAGGGAATGAACAGGAGACCGGTGTATTCCACCATGCCCTCGGCCTTGAAGTGCAGGGTCATCCACGGCTCGTCGAAGGCGTGGGCGACGTGGTGGTAGAACTCGGCGTACTGTTGCTGGTCGATCTCGCTCTTCGGCCGCGTCCACAGCGCCGAGGCGGTGTTCAGGCGCTCGGCCTCGGCCTCCGTATTCGCAGGGTCCTTCAGCTCGACCGGCACGGCGATATGGTCGGAATAGGCCCGCACGATCTGGCGCAGCCGCTCGGCCTCCAGGAACTCGCCGGCGTCGTCCTTCAGTTTCAGGCGCACGACGGTGCCGCGCGCCGGCGCCTCGGCGCTTTCCTCCACGGTGAAGCCGCTATGTCCGTCGGAGGTCCAGCGCCAGCCGGCCTCCTCTCCCGCCTTGCGGGTCAGCACCTCGACCTCGTCGGCGGCCATGAACGCAGCGTAAAAGCCGACGCCAAACTGGCCGATCAGGCTCATCTCGGCCGAGGCGGCGCCCTTCCCGCTCTTCGCGGATTTCTGGGCCTCCTCGATCTGCTCCAGGAAGCTGCGCGTGCCCGAGCGCGCGATGGTGCCCAGGTTCTCCACCAGGTCCTCGCGGTTCATGCCGATGCCGTTGTCGGCGACGCTCAGGATGCCCGCTCTGGCCTCGTCCCCGGCCTCGCCCCCGGCCTCGCCCTCGGTCACGCGCTCGGGCGTGATCGTGATGCGGAATTCGGGATCGCCGGCGGTCAGCTCGGGCTGCGTCAGCGCCGCATAGCGCAGGCGGTCGCAGGCGTCCGAGGCGTTGGAGATCAGCTCGCGCAGAAAGATCTCGCGGTTCGAGTAGAGCGAGTTGGCGACAATGTCGAGCAGCCGGCCCACCTCGGCCTGGAAGGCCATCTCGGTGCGGCCGGTCGGCGCCGTCTTGCGGCTGCCGGTCTTCTTGCCCGCCGCCGGTTTGGCCGTGGTCTTCGCAGCGGTCTTTTTCGCGGTCTCTGTGGTGGTCTCGGTGGTTGTCTTCTTGGGCATGGGCGGAACGGCGTCTCCCTTTACGGCGTTGAACCAATGTCCCTAGATTGCAGCGGGCCTCCGTCGCCCGCGGGCTCGGCGCGCCTGGCCGGGTGGCCAAAACGCCTGCCGGGCTTGCATATGTGCGCTGGGCCCCAAGGACGCAAGGCCTGGGGCGCAAGGCCCGGGACGCAAGGTTATGGCGCAAGGTTATGGCGCAAGGCCGGGCGCATGACCCACCCTACGGCCGCCGTACGGCTCTCGTGCGCCCTTGGCCGGGCCTAAACCGGGTCAGCGCTGCGGCGCACCGGCACTTCGAAGGAGAACCATGACGGTCGATCGCCACGGCGGCAGCAAAGAGGATTTCGCGCAAGCCCGCGCGGACCTGGTGGAGGAGGTCGCCCGCGACTTCCGCGAGACCGGCAATTTGACAGGCCGGCGCGAGATGTCGCCGCGGGTGCGCGAGGCGCTGGCCAGTGTGCCGCGCCACCGCTTCGTGCCCGACTACAACCGCGCCTACGCCTACGAAAACCGGCCGCTGCCCATCGGCGAAGGGCAGACCATCTCGCAGCCCTACATCGTCGCCATCATGACCGAGCTCGCCCAGCCGGGCCCGCAGGACAAGGTGCTGGAGATCGGCACCGGCAGCGGCTACCAGTGCGCCATGCTGGCGGAGCTGGCGAAGCAGGTCTACTCCATCGAGTACTACGCCGACCTGGCCGAGCGCGCGCGCAAGCTCCTGCAGGAGATCGGCTACACCAACGTCCACATGCGTGTCGGCGACGGCTCCAGGGGCTGGCCGGAGGAAGCGCCGTTCGACGCCATCGTGGTGACCGCGGCGGGCAAGGGTGTGCCCGAGGCCTATATCGACCAGCTGGCGCCCGGCGGCCGGCTGGTCATCCCCGTGGAGGAGCGCGGCGGTCACGGTGGCCGGCTGTTCGGCCTGATGCCCGAGCAGCACCTGATGCTCGTCACCAAGGGCGACAACGGCAAGGTGGAGTACAAAAAGCTGCTGCCCGTCGCCTTCGTCCCGCTGCTGGGGAAGTGAGGCGGCTTTCCGGACAGGCGCCCCTTCGTGCGGCTACGCCTCGAAGCGGCCCGTGGCGTCCCTGTCGCGGTCGTATCGTCTCTCCAGCGGAAACGGCGGCAACCAGGACTCGCGACGGACGGTCCAGAGCTCGTACGTGGGCCTCAGTTGGTCGGGGGCATCCAGCGACCCCAGGTTCACTTCGATCTCGTCTGCGCTGCGTGAGAAAACGGACGAGCCGCAGCGGGGACAGAAAAACCGCCCGGCGTAGTCGCGCGTTTCGCCCTCGACCGTCACCGCATCCTCGGGAAACACCGCGGAGGCGTGAAACAGGGCCCCATGATGCTTGCGGCAGTCGAGGCAGTGACACAGCCCGACCCGGTACGGGCGTCCCGACGCCTCAATTCGCACGTCGCCGCACAGGCAACCGCCGGTCAATTGGTCCATGCTGCCTCTCCTTCAAAACCAGGCGGGGATGTTAGCAAACGAACCCGGCAGAGCGTCCACGAACCGGGAGTTTGATTGAGGTCACCACCACCTTCTGAGGGTGCGGCGTTCGATGGATGGCGTCTCTCCTCGAGGGTAGGGCGCTCGTTAAAGAATCCCTCACCCTGAGGAGCCGGCGCGTGCCGCCTCCTCAGGGTGAGGGTTTTCCGTGGCCGCACCACGGCGTCGAGGCGCACCCCTACTCCAGCTGGTTGCCGTCCTTGACCACCGCGGGCCAGGGCGCGCCGCCGCCCTGGTAGATCCAGGTGACGCTGGGCGGGCTGGCGTCGAGGTCGCCGGTCATGTCGTAGCAGTCCCAGTCGCTGGCCGGCGGCCAGAGCGAGCAGAACGTGTCGCCGTCGACCCGCCACTTGCCGGGCGAGGGGTCGTCGTCGCCGGAGATGTAGGTGGTCGACCCGTCCGGGGCGAAGTACTGCTTCCACTTGGTGCCGTCCTGCTCGCCAAAGACGGTGTTGCCGGAAAGCGCGGCCTTGATCTCCGCGCCCGTCAAGGGCTGCTCCTCGTCGGCTGCGTTTGTGGAAAGCGCCGGCAGGACCAGCAGCGTTGCAAGAAAAAGGCTGACGAAAGTGCGCATGGGTCCGTTCCTTCCCTTGGCGTTTTCAGCCGTCCCCACGCGGACCTGGCTTTCGGGAGGCGGCCGGCTCGGCCCGCGGCAAATCCGTTTCACGCCCTGGCGTGCGGCGACGGCGTCACGCGGACCCGATTTTCAGGAACGGAAGTCTAGCATGCTGTGCGCGCCAGCGAGCCGCCCGCTCACGCGATCGTCAACGCGTGTTGCCGCGTCAACGGGCGGCCCTCCCCTGGCGACAGGCATCATCGGCGCACCGTCAGACGGGTTGCGGCGCGCCGGGCAGGGTCCCATGAGGGCTGGCCTCGGGATTGGTCGCCGGGGCCGATCGGCCCCTAGATCGCATAAGCGACCGCAATGGCGATCAGCGCCGTCACAAAAGCGGCGGTGCCGGTGATTCCGAAAAAGGCTGTGCTGGCCATGTCCATCGCGCCCCTCGCTCGCCGGCCGACCATCGGTCCGGCTCCCAGTCCGTTGCTCCCTGCCCGACCTTCCGCCGTCACATCCGCCAAAAGCCGGAAGCCAGGCAGATCGTCGGGCAAGAGCCGCGGTTTGTCTGACAACATTATAGAAAAGACGTAATTAGGGCTGTCAAATCGCCAAGCGGGGTGTTCTGCGCTCTTTCGGGGCATCGCCTTTCGGAGGAGGCCTCCCCCGAAAGGGGTAATTCGCCCTTGGCGGCTCATCTCGCAGGCTTTTTGGCCGCCGGGGCGCACGCGGCCCTTGCAAGGGGGCTCCGCGACTCCGATTCTTAAAGATGTGATGAGCACTTCCGCGCCTTCCGGGATGGGCGGCCAGTGGGGCGGCCAGTGGGGCGGCCAGTCGAGCGGCCGGGTCACGGCGGTCCTGGGCCCCACCAACACCGGCAAGACCTATCTGGCCATCGAACGCATGCTGGGCCACAGCTCGGGCATGATCGGCTTTCCGCTGCGCCTCCTGGCGCGCGAGAACTACGACCGGGTGGTGAAGCTGAAGGGCGCGCGGCAGGTGGCGCTGGTCACCGGCGAGGAGAAGATTCTGCCGCCCACCGCGCGCTATTTCCTGTGCACCGTGGAATCCATGCCGCTGGACAAGCCGGTGGAGTTCCTGGCGGTCGACGAGATTCAGCTCTGCGCCGATCCCGAGCGCGGGCACGTGTTCACCGACCGGCTGCTGCACGCCCGCGGCATCGCCGAGACCATGTTCCTCGGCTCCGACACCATCCGGCCGCTGCTGCGCTCGCTTGTGCCCGACGCGCAGTTCAATTCGCGCCCGCGCTTCTCGACGCTGACCTACACCGGCGAGAAGAAGGTGACGCGCCTGCCCGCGCGCGCGGCGGCCGTGGCGTTTTCCGCCTCCGAGGTCTACCAGCTCGCCGAGCTTCTGCGCCGGCAGCGCGGCGGCACGGCGGTGGTCCTGGGCGCGCTCTCGCCGCGGGCGCGCAACGCGCAGGTGGATATGTTCGAGGCCGGGGAGGTCGACTACCTCGTCGCCACCGACGCCATCGGCATGGGCCTCAACCTGAATCTCGACCACGTGGCCTTCGCGCGGCTGTCCAAGTTCGACGGCCGCGCCCACCGCCGCCTGGCCCCGACGGAGGTGGCGCAGATCGCGGGCCGCGCCGGGCGGCACATGTCCGACGGCACCTTCGGCACCACCGCGGACGCCGGCGCCATTCCGCCGGAGGTGGTGGAGCAGGTGGAAAATCACGAGTTCGACGCCCTGCGCGCGCTTTATTGGCGCAGCCGGGCGCACGACTTCTCCTCCGCCAAGGCCCTGCTGCGCAGCCTGGAGCGGCCGCCGCCCACCGCGCAGTTGATGCGCGCGCCGCCGGCGGAGGACCATCAGGCGCTGGCGCGTCTCGCCGGGCAGCCGGACATCGCGGAGTTGGCAGGCAACCCGGCGGCCGTGCGCCTGCTGTGGGAGGTCTGCCAGATTCCCGATTTCCGCAAGATCCTCTCGGACCACCACGCGCGGCTGATCGCGCAGATCTACCGCCACCTGATGGGCGCCGCCGGCCACGGCTCGGACGGGCGGCTGGCCGGCGACTGGGTGGCCGGACACCTGAAGCGCATCGACCGGCAGGACGGCGACATCGACACCCTGGTGCAGCGCATCGCGCATGTGCGCACCTGGACCTACATCACGCACCGGGCCGACTGGCTGGACGACCCGCGCCACTGGCAGGAGCGCGCACGGGCTATCGAGGACCGGCTGTCCGACGCCCTGCACGATCGGCTGACCCAGCGTTTCGTCGACCGTCGCACGGCCACCCTGGTGCGCCGGCTGGCCGAAGGCGGGGATCTGCTGGGCGCGGTGCGGCGCAACGGCGAGGTGCTGGTCGAAGGCGAGCATGTGGGTACGCTCGACGGCTTCCGCTTCACCCCGGACGCCGAGGTGAAGGGCGAGGACGCGCGCCCGCTGATGGCCGCGGCGCGCCGGGCGCTGTCGCAGGAGATTCCGCGACGCTGCCGGCAGCTGGAGGCCGACGACGACGGCAGCTTCATCCTGGACGACGGCGCCGCAGGCGGCGGCCGCATCCTGTGGCGCGGTGCGCCGGTAGCGCGGCTGCTTCCGGGCGCGGACGTCCTCGCGCCGGAGGTTCGCGCGCTGGACAGCGATTTCCTCGACGGGCCGCAGCGCCAGCGCATCGCCGGGCGCGCCGGGGCCTGGCTCGACCGCTATCTCGCCAATCGGCTGCAGCCGCTGCACGCGCTTGCCGCCGCCACACGGGAAGGGCGGCTGCAGGGCACGGCCCGCGGCATCGCCTATCAGCTCGTCGAAGCCCTGGGCTGTCTGCCTCGTCATGGCGTGGCGGCGCAGGTGGACGCACTCTCGCGCGCCGAACGCAAGGTACTGTCGGATCTGGGCGTGCGCATCGGGCGAGAGAGCCTTTTCCAGCCAGCCGGCCTGAAACCCGAGGCCGCGCGCCTGAAGTCCGTGCTGCTGGCCTGCCACCGCCGAGAGGCCCCGCCCGACCTCGCCACCCTGGATTCCGAGGACGGAAAGGCCCTGGCGCCGGTCGCGACGCCGCCGCGCGACGCAGACATGGACACGGCCATGGCGCAGGCGCTGGGTTATCTCCGCCTCGAGCCGCGCGCCGGGCGCCAGGCCCGCAAGCGCGCCGCACCCGTTCTGGTGCGCGCCGACCGGATGGAGCAGATCGTGCAGGCCGCATTCCGCGCCTCCAAGGCGGCCAGACAGACAAAGGGCCGCTTCGAAGCCGACGGAAAGCTGCTGGCGCTGGCCGGCGGCGAGGTGGCGCGGTTGTCGGCGATCCTGCGCGCCGCCGGTTTCCACGTCAGCCGCAAGGACGACACGCTCAGCGTGCAGCCAAAGCGCGCGCGGCCGGCCGGCAAATCCTCACATTCGGAGCGTAGCGAGAGGAGCGGCGGCAGCGGCCGCCAATCCAAGCGGCCGTCCGACGCGCACGACGAGCGACGGGCCAGACCCGATTCCCCCTTCGCCAAGCTGCGCGAGTGGCAGGCCGCCGAATGACGGGCCCGGCAAGGCCGTTGCGGGCCACCGAAGGCCCTTCCCTGCGGATCGACAAGTGGCTGTGGCACGCGCGCTTCTTCAAGAGCCGCAGCCTGGCGGCCAAGATGGTCTCGGCCAAGCGGCTCAGGGTCTCCGGACAGCTCATCGACAAGGCGCACTTCCAGGTGCGCGCCGGCGACGTGCTGACCTTTCCGCAGGGCGACCGCATCCGCGTCGTGCGCATCCTCGACCTCGGCACGCGCCGGGGCCCCGCGACCGAGGCGCAGACGCTCTACGAGGATCTGAAGCCGCCGCCCGATCCAGCGGTGCGCAAGGCGGCGGCCGAGAGCGCCCGCCTCGATTCCCCCGCTCCCGCGGCGCGGCGGCCGGAGGGCGCTGGCCGGCCCACCAAGCGCGACCGGCGGCAACTGGACCGTTTCCGCGAGAAGGCCGGCGAGGACCTGCCCGACGACGAGGTATAGGCGCCGCCGCTGCCTCGCCCTTGCCCGCTGCCGCCTCTTCGCGGTAAGACAGCCGAGGGTTTCATTGCACTGCGGCAAGGCCCCGGCAACTGGCGGACAGGCCGCCGTCGGCGTGCCATGCGCGCCCCACCTTCACCGCATCCTTTGGGAGATTTCTCATGGCTCGCAAGAAGATCGCGCTTATCGGCGCAGGGCAGATCGGCGGCACGCTGGCGCTGCTTTCCGGCATCAAGGAACTGGGCGACGTGGTGCTCTTCGATATCGCCGAGGGCCTGCCCCAGGGCAAGGCTTTGGACCTCGCGCAGAGCGGGCCGGTCGAGGGCTATGATGCGAAGCTGGTGGGCACCAACGAGTATGCGCCCATCGAGGGTGCGGACGTCGTCATCGTCACCGCCGGCAGCCCGCGCAAGCCGGGGATGAGCCGCGACGACCTGCTGGACATCAACATGAAGGTGATGAACCAGGTGGGCGAGGGCATCAAGACCTACGCGCCGGACGCCTTCGTCATCTGCATCACCAACCCGCTGGACGCCATGGTCTGGGTGCTGCGCGAGGCCTGCGGTTTGCCGCACGAGAAGGTGGTGGGCATGGCCGGGGTGCTGGATTCCGCGCGTTTCCGCCACTTCCTGGCCGAGGAGATGGGCGTGAGCGTGGAGGATGTCTCCGCCTTCGTGCTTGGCGGCCACGGCGACACCATGGTGCCGGTGCCGCGTTATGCGACGGTCGCCGGCATTCCGTTGCCCGACTTGGTATCCATGGGCTGGCTCGACCAGAAGCGCTTGGACGAGATCATCCAGCGCACGCGCGACGGCGGGGCGGAGATCGTCGGCCTGCTGAAATCCGGCTCCGCGTTCTACGCGCCGGCCTCCTCGGCGATCTCGATGGCCGAATCCTACCTGAAGGACAAGAAGCGCGTGCTGCCCTGCGCCGCCTACCTGAACGGCGAGTACGGCGTCGAGGGCTATTACGTCGGCGTGCCCGTCGTGCTCGGTGCGAACGGGGTCGAGCGCATCGTCGAGCTGTCGCTCAACGACGAGGAGCAGGCCAACTTCAACAAGTCGGTCGATGCCGTGAAGGGCCTCGTTTCCGCCTGCCAGGATCTCGCGAAGAAGCAGGACTGAGTGCGGCCACGGGACTCCGCGGCCGTCGGCTGCGTGGCAAAGCGCTGATGTGCTGGCCGCGGCGCGTCGGCCTTGTCCGAACGCGGCTTTCGCCCGGTTGCGCTGCGACAGTGGGGTGCTAGAGTAGCCCGCCCGAGGGGGAACAGGGGACCGAGCGCGCTCCTTCCCGGACTTTCGCGTCAATACTCCAGTTAAAGAACATTCGAGCGAAGCGCCGATGAACATCCACGAATATCAGGCCAAGCAACTCCTGGCCAAATACGGTGTCGCCGTGCCCAAGGGCGGCGTCGCCTTCACGCCCGACGAAGCCGTGGAGCAGGCCCGCGAGCTGGGCGGCCCGGTCTACGTCGTGAAGTCGCAGATCCATGCCGGCGGCCGGGGGGCGGGGCGGTTCAAGGACGACCCCGACGGCAAGGGCGGCGTGCGCGTCGTCAAATCCGTCGAGGACGTGGAGGAGAACGCCAAGAACATGCTGGGCCATGTGCTGGTCACCAAGCAGACCGGCGAGGACGGCAAGGAGGTCAAGCGCCTCTACATCGAGGACGGATGCGACATCCAGCGCGAGCTCTATCTCTCCTTGCTGATCGACCGCGCCACCAGCCGCGTTACGGTCATGGCGTCCACCGAGGGCGGCATGGAGATCGAGGAGGTCGCCGCCGAGAGCCCGGAGAAGATCATCAAGCAGGTGATCGACCCGGTCGTCGGCCTGATGCCCTTCCACGGACGCAAGATCGCCTTCGCGCTCGGCCTCGAGGGCAAGCAGGTCTCCTCTGCGGTGAAGTTCCTGACGGCGATGTACAAGGCCTTCGTCGACCTCGACGCCTCCATCGTCGAGGTGAACCCCTTGGTGGTCACAGGCGAGGGCGAGGTGCTGGCGCTCGACGCCAAGATGAACTTCGACGACAACGCGCTTTTCCGCCACAAGGACGTGGCCGAGATGCGCGACGAGGACGAGGAGGACCCCGCCGAGATCGAGGCCTCCAAGCACGACCTCAACTACATCAAGCTGGATGGCAGCATCGGCTGCATGGTCAACGGCGCCGGCCTCGCCATGGCGACGATGGACATCATCAAGCTCTACGGCGGCGAGCCCGCCAACTTCCTCGACGTGGGCGGCGGCGCCACCAAGGAAAAGGTGACGGCCGCCTTCAAGATCATCCTCTCCGACGACAACGTGGAAGGCATCCTGGTCAACATTTTCGGCGGCATCATGCGCTGCGACATCATTGCCGAGGGCGTCGTCGCGGCGGCCAAGGAGGTGCACCTGCACGTGCCTTTGGTGGTGCGCCTGGAAGGCACCAACGTCGAGCTCGGCAAGCAGATTCTCGAAGAATCCGGGCTTCCCATTCTCTCCGCCGACAATCTGGCCGATGCGGCCGAGAAGGTGGTCAAGGCAGTCAAGGAGGCTGAGTAAAATGGCAGTCCTGGTTGACGCGGACACCAAGGTTATTTGCCAGGGCTTCACCGGCGCCCAGGGCACCTTTCACTCCGAACAGGCCATTGCCTACGGCACCAAGATGGTCGGCGGCGTCACGCCCGGAAAAGGCGGGGGCGAGCATCTCGATCTGCCGGTGTTCAACACCGTCGCCGAGGCCGTGGAGAAGACCGGCGCCACCGCCAGCGCGATCTACGTGCCGCCGCCCTTCGCCGCCGACGCGATCCTGGAAGCCGTCGACGCGGGCATCGAGCTTGCGGTGTGCATCACCGAGGGCATTCCCGTGCTCGACATGGTGAAGGTCAAGCGCGCGCTGGTGGACTCCAAGACCCGGCTGGTGGGGCCGAACTGCCCCGGCGTCATCACGCCCGACGCCTGCAAGATCGGCATCATGCCGGGCCACATCCACCGCCGCGGCAAGATCGGCGTGGTCTCGCGCTCGGGCACGCTGACCTACGAGGCGGTGGCGCAGACCACGGCGGCGGGCCTGGGACAGTCGACCTGCATCGGCATCGGCGGCGACCCGGTCAACGGCACCAGCTTCGTCGACTGCCTGGAGCTCTTCCTGGCGGACGACGAGACCGCGGGCATCATCATGATCGGCGAGATCGGCGGCACGGCGGAGGAAGAGGCCGCCGAGTTCCTGGCCAAGTCGAAGACCAAGAAACCCGCCGTGGGGTTTATTGCCGGCGTCACCGCGCCTCCGGGGCGACGGATGGGTCATGCCGGTGCTATCATCTCGGGCGGCAAGGGCGGCGCCGAAGACAAGATGGAGGCGATGCGCTCCGCCGGAATTCACGTGGCCGACTCTCCGGCCAGTCTGGGCAGCACCATGGTCAAGGCCATGGAGGGCTAGCCCGGGGTAAAACTGCAACCGCAAGGCGGCGGGGCCGAATAAGGCCCAGCCGGGCAAGACCATGGCACCTCTCGACCAATCCTCTCCCTACTTCGGCCCCAACGCGGCCTATATCGCCGAGCTTTACGCGCGCTACCAGGAGGACCCCGATACCATCGAGAAGGAATGGCGGGATTTCTTTGGCGACCTGGCGCCCGACGCCAAGGAACTGATCGAGGGCATTCGTCAGAACAAGCACATCGTCGGTCCGCCCGCGGGCGACGGCCATACGGCGGACGGAATGTCCGCGGTGGCCGAAGCGGTGCAGGACGGCGCGCAGATCACCGCCGAAACCGTACGCGCGGCGACGCTGGATTCCATCCGCGCGCTCATGCTGATCCGCGCCTACCGCGTGCGCGGTCATCTGGAAGCCGAGCTCGACCCGCTGGAGTTGATCGAGCGTGAGCCGCATCCCGAACTCGACCCGAAGAGCTACGGCTTCGGCGACGAGGACATGGACCGGCCGATCTTCATCAACCATGTGCTGGGCCTCGAGACGGCGACGCTGCGCGAGATTCTGCAGGCGGTCCGCGCCACCTATTGCGGGTCGATCGGCGTTGAGTTCATGCACATCCAGGAGCCGGACCAGAAGGCCTGGATCCAGGAGCGCATCGAGAACATCCAGAACCGGACCGAGTTCACCCCGCGCGGCAAGCACGCCATCCTGGAGCGCCTGACCGCGGCGGAGAGCTTCGAGAAGTTCCTGGACAAGAAGTACACCGGCACCAAGCGCTTCGGAATCGACGGCGCCGAGGCGACCATTCCCGCGCTTGAGCAGATCCTGAAGCGCGGCAGCCAGCTGGGGCTGGAAGAGGTCGTGATCGGCATGCCGCACCGCGGTCGGCTGAACGTGTTGGCCAATTTCATGGGCAAGCCGTTCCGCGCCATCTTCTCGGAGTTCCAGGGCGGCGCGGCCCATCCGGAGGACGTGCAGGGCTCCGGCGATGTGAAGTACCACCTGGGCACCTCCTCCGACCGGGAGTTCGACGAGCGCACGGTGCATCTGTCGCTGACCGCCAACCCCTCGCACCTGGAGGCGGTGAACCCCGTGGTCGTGGGCAAGGTGCGCGCCAAGCAGGCGCAGCGCGAGGACAAGGACCGCTCCAAGGTGATGGCGCTGCTGATGCACGGCGATGCGGCCTTCGCCGGCCAGGGGCTGGTGCCCGAGACGCTCGACCTGTCGGAGCTGAAAGGCTACCGCATCGGCGGGACGATCCACTTCATCGTCAACAACCAGATCGGCTTCACCACGAACCCCGTGCACGCGCGCTCGGGCCCCTACTGCTCGGACGTGGCGAAGATGATCCAGGCGCCGATCTTCCACGTGAACGGCGACGACCCGGAGGCCGTGGTGCACGTGGCGCGCATCGCCACGGAGTTCCGCCAGACCTTCAAGAAGGACGTCGTCATCGACATGTTCTGCTACCGCCGGCACGGCCACAACGAGGGCGACGAGCCGGCGTTCACGCAGCCGCGGATGTACGCGAAGATTCGCGAGCATCCCTCCGCCCGCAAGATCTATGCCGACAAGCTCGCCTCCGACGGCGCCATCGGCAAGAACGAAGGCGACGAGCTGGTCGAGGAGTGGAACAAGAAGCTGGAGGAGGAGTTCGAGGCCGCCTCCGGCTACAAGCCGAACAAGGCCGACTGGCTGGAGGGCGCCTGGGCGGGCCTCGACGTCGCCCGCGAGGAGGGCCCGCGCCGCGGCGAGACGGGCGTCGACATGGAGATGCTGCAGGAGGTCGGCAAGGCGCTGGTGAACGTGCCGGACGACTTCAACCTGAACCGCAAGATCGGCCGCCAGCTCGAAACCAAGAAGAAGATGTTCGAGTCCGGCGAAGGCGTCGACTGGGCCACCGCCGAGGCGCTGGCCTTCGGCACGCTGGCGCTGGAGGACACGCCGATCCGCATGAGCGGACAGGACTGCATTCGTGGCACCTTCTCGCAACGCCACGCCGCCTTCGTGGACCAGAAGACCGAGAAGCGCTACTGGCCGCTCAACAACATCCGCAAGGGCCAGGCGACGGTGGAGATCGTCGAAAGCCCGCTGTCGGAAGTTTCGGTGGTCGGCTTCGAATACGGCTTCTCGCTGGCCGAGCCGCGCGCGCTGGTGCTTTGGGAGGCGCAGTTCGGCGACTTCGCCAACGGCGCGCAGATCACCATCGACCAGTTCATCACGTCGGGCGAATCCAAGTGGCTGCGCATGTCGGGCCTGACGCTGCTGCTGCCGCACGGCTACGAAGGCCAGGGGCCGGAGCACTCCTCCGCGCGCCTGGAGCGCTTCCTGCAAATGTGCGCAGAGGACAACATCCAGGTCGCCAACTGCACGACGCCGGCGAACTACTTCCACGTCCTGCGCCGGCAGGTGAAACGCAATTTCCGCAAGCCGCTGGTGATCATGACGCCGAAGTCGCTGCTCAGGCACAAGCGCTGCGTGTCGCCGCTCAACATGATGGGCGCGCAGTCGACCTTCCACCGGGTCATGTACTGCGACGAACTGCCGAGCGAGCCGAAGGACGCCAAACGCGTCGTGCTGTGCAGCGGCAAGATTTACTTCGACATGCTGGAGGCGCGCGAGAAAGAGAACGTGAAGGACGTGCACTTCCTTCGTCTGGAGCAAATCTACCCCTTCCCGGCCGACGCGCTGGCGCAGGAGCTGGCGCCCTATCGCCACTGCGAGGTGGTGTGGTGCCAGGAGGAGCCGAAGAACATGGGCGCGTGGAGCTTCGTCGCCCCGCTGATCGAAGACGTGCTGGTGGAGATCGAGGCCGAGCACACGCGGCCCATCTACATCGGCCGCAAGGCCTCGGCCTCCACGGCGACCGGCATGGCCAAGCGCCATCAGGACGAGCAGTCCACCAGCGTGCGCGAGGCGCTTACCGTTGGCAGCGGGCCGGCGGCCGTGCGCGGCAGCGGCAGCGACAACGTCAGCCGCTCGCCCAGCATGGCGACGGTGCCGGCGCGCGCCATGGTCCGCGAGGCGGTCGAGGCCGGCACGATTCCAGGTCTGCGCCAGGGCGGAAAGAGCGGCGGCTCGAAGTCGGCCAGCTCGAAATCCGCCAGCTCGAAGTCGCCGCAGGCCAAGCGCGGCCAAAGCAAGACCGGCCAAAGCAAGACGGGCCAAAGCAAAACAGGCCAGAGCAAAACGGGCCAAAGCAAGACGGGCCAGAGCAAGTCGACCAAGGCGAAATCCACTGGGGCCAAATCCACTGGGGCCAAATCCTCGGCCTCGAAGTCCACGGCCTCGAAGTCCACGGCCTCGAAGTCCACGGCCTCGAAGTCCACGGGCTCGAAGTCCACCGCTTCGAAGTCCTCTGGCTCGAAT
>JAWVYK010000038.1:0-14882 GCA_033722755.1 Rhodovibrionaceae bacterium
GGATATGCCTTCGATTCATGCCTCACCTACTAGATATTGCGGAAATCCTAGTGCTTTCTCCCGCCCGGCGGCAAGCGCCTTGCTGGAAACACGGAGAATCCGCAGAAATTTCGGCGAGACTGTGGCTGGCGGGCGATCAAATTTTCGTGCGACTCGGGACATGACGACGTCGGCAGTCGGGCTATTGCCGGCCCAGAACGTTGCGGCCCAGGCGCACCAGCGCTTCGCCGAGGCGCCGGTCCGAAAGGCCCGAGGTGCGTTTTTGCAGGGCCGCCTGCTCGTCCTGGCCGAGCGCTCGCGGCGCCTTGCGGTCCAACGCCGGCGCTCTCGAAACGGGGGCCTGCTGGAATTTCAGTTGCGCCACCGCGCGGTAGCCGAAATAGCCGTTGATCCGCTCGATGAGCTGCGGGCTCAAATGCTGCAACTCCAGCGCCCAGCCCGGCTCCACACGAAGCGTCAGCACGCCCTCGCGGCGCTCGGCGCGGCGCGGGAACGACAGCTTGCGCGGCAGGCAATGGGCGGCCACCTCGCCACCCACGATATCCACCCACTCGGCGATGAGACCGCGCTCGGCCAGGGCGCGCTTCCCAAGCGCCTGCCCAAGGGCACGGCTGGCGACCGGGCGCAGGCTCGCGGCAAGCGGCCGCGGGCCGCCGACATAGCGCTTGTCGGCGCCGCCGGGCCGAGCGCTGGCTTTGGTCTTGTCCCGCAGAGTGTCCGCCATCACCTTTCTCTTCCCGGCCGCGCGCCGGCGAATCGATTTGACGCATTATAGGGACGGAATGTCCGTCGACGAAAGCCGCACAGACCTGGATCACGGGGCCTTGGCCGGGCGCCTGCTGGCTTGGTACGACCGGCACGCCAGGCGCCTGCCCTGGCGCGTGCCGCCGGGCCGCGCGAACGCGGCGCCCGATCCCTATCGTATCTGGCTGTCCGAGATCATGCTGCAGCAGACGACGGTGGCGGCGGTCGGGCCCTACTTCGAGGCTTTCCTGCAGCGCTGGCCGACGGTCGAAGCCTTGGCGGCGGCCGCGCGCGAGGACGTTCTGGCGGCCTGGGCGGGCCTCGGCTACTACGCCCGCGCACGCAACCTGCATGCCTGCGCGCAGGCGGTGGCGCAGGACCATGGCGGGCGCTTTCCCGATACGGAGGCGGAGCTGGCCCGCCTGCCGGGCATCGGCCCGTATACCGCGGCCGCTATCGCCGCCATCGCCTTCGATCGACCGGCCACCCCGGTGGACGGCAACGTCGAGCGTGTGGTGGCGCGGCTCTTCGCCGTGCAGACCCCGCTGCCGACCGCAAAGCCGGCCTTGAAGTCGCTGGCCCGCAGACTGACGCCGATGGACCGGCCGGGCGACTTCGCCCAGGCGATGATGGACCTGGGGGCCACGATCTGCCTGCCGCGCACGCCGAAGTGTCTTCTCTGCCCGCTGTCCGAGCACTGCCAAGCACACGCCGCCGGCATCGCCTCCGACCTGCCGGCGCGCGCGCCGAAAAAGGCGAAGCCGACGCGCCGGGCCGTCGCCTTCTGGACGCTCGATCCGCAGGGGCGCGTGCTGCTGCGCGCGCGCCCGGACGACGGTCTATTGGGCGGCATGATGGAGGTGCCCTCCACGCCATGGCAGGAGACCGCGCCCGGAGAAACCGAGATCGCCGAAGCGGCGCCCGTGCCGGCGCAGTGGACCGCGTTGCCCGGCGGCGTGCGCCATACCTTCACGCATTTCCATTTCGAGGTCTCGGTCGTCGCCGCCAGCCTCGCGAGCCACGAAGACGCCCGCACGGCCCGCCGTGCGTCCGGCGGTGACTGGTATCGTCTGGACGATCTCGGGTCGCTGGCCCTTCCGACGGTGATGCGCAAGGTGATCGCGCACGCCATGAAGGGTGCTGGCTAGCTCATCTCCGTGCGCAGCTTCTGGCGCAGCATGTCGATCGGCACTTCCTTGCCTTCCACGTCGATGCGCCAGAATGTCCAGCCGTTGCAGGCGCCGGCGCCCTGCACGTGTGCGCCCACCTGGTGGATCGAGCCCACGATCCCGGGCGCGACGAGGTTGCCGTCGGCGCGCACCTTGGCGGAAAAGCGCTTGCCGGGGCTGTAGAGGACCGCCCCCGGCTCCAGCAGGCCGCGCTCCAGCAGCCAGCCGAAGGGCACCCGTGGCTCCTCGCGCTTCTGCGGCAACTCCAGCGCCTCGCTGTCACCGGCCGGCTGCACGCGGGCGATGCGCCGTTCGGCCAGGCGCGCATAGCCGGGATCGGCCTCGATACCGATGTAGCGCCGGCCCAGCCTGCGGGCGACCGCGCCCGTGGTGCCAGTGCCGAAGAAGGGATCGAGAACGATGTCGCCCGGCTTCGTTGCCGCAGTCAGCACCCGGTAGAGCAGCGCCTCCGGCTTCTGCGTGGGATGCGCCTTGCGTCCGGCCTCGTCCTTCAGGCGCTCGCCGCCGGTGCAGATCGGCAGCAGCCAGTCGCTGCGCATCTGCAGGTCGTCATTCAGCGCCTTCATGGCCTGGTAGTTGAAGGTGTAGCGCGCGTCGCTGTCGCGCGCCGCCCAGATCAGCGTTTCGTGCGCGTTGGTGAAGCGCCGGCCGCGAAAATTGGGCATTGGGTTCGTCTTGCGCCAAACCACGTCGTTCAGGACCCAGAATCCCAGGTCCTGCAGAATGGCGCCGACGCGGAAGATGTTGTGGTAGCTGCCGATGACCCAAAGCGTGCCGGAGGGCTTGAGCACCCGCCGCGCCTCGGCCAGCCAGTCTCTGGTAAAGGCATCGTAGGCCGCGAAGTCGTCGAAGCGGTCCCAGTCCTCCTCGACTCCGTCGACGCGGCTGTTGTTGGGCCGGTGCAGTTCGCCTGCCAACTGCAGATTGTACGGCGGATCGGCGAATACCATATCGACCGACGCGGGCGCCATGGTGCGCATGGCGGCCACGCAGTCGCCAACCTCGATCCGGTCGGTCTTCGGCCGGTCCGGGTTCAGCCCCCGTTCTCCGGGCCGCCCAGCCCTTTCGGTCGGCGCCTTCCCCTTCGGCGCGCGCGTATCTTGCTCGGCCATCCTTCCCCTGCCCCTCAATGTCCAATGCGCGGCTGGACCCCCCAAGGTGCGATACCGCGCAAATCCCGGCTATCCTGAGTCAAGCCGGACTCGCCGTCAACTTATTTCGTTGAGTCAGACGCTTACAGAGAGAAGTTCACGCACTGGTGCGAAAGTGCGCCGGTGGTGCGGTGTGAGGCCGAGCATGCGGATCGCCTCGAGATGCGCCCGCGTCCCGTAGCCCCGGTTGGTCTCCCAGCCATAGCCCGGATGGTCCAGGGCCAGCTTGTCCATCAGACAATCGCGATGGACCTTGGCGATGATCGAGGCCGCCGCGATCGAAAGGCTGATGCCGTCGCCGCCCACGACGGTGCGGGTCTCGAAGGCCAGGGAGGGCGCCTTGTTGCCGTCGACCAGCGCGATATCGGGCGTCTCCGGCAGTTCGACGACGGCCCGGCGCATGGCCTCGAGGCTTGCTTGCAGGATGTTCAGGCGATCGATCTCTTCCGGCGTGACCACGCCGACGCGCACGATCGCGCGTTCCATCAGCGCGGCGAAGAGCTCCTGGCGCAAGGGGGCTGCAACCTTCTTGCAGTCGTCCAGGCGCGGCTTGAGGCGGCGCGGCAGGCGCAACGGGTCCAGGATCACCGCGGCGGCGACCACCGGCCCGGCGAGCGGACCGCGACCCGATTCATCGAGACCGACGATGCACTTGCCCAGTTTCGCGCCTGCGGCGATCTCAAGCTTGTAGTGCGCCAATTTCATCCCCCCGAATTGGGAACGCCCTGTCAGGCCGTCCAGATGCCGGCCCAGATGCCGTTCAGATGATGGCCGCGCCTATACGCCGCCCGCTCCCGGTCGCGGCCCTTTCGTGGCCCTACTCCGACGCCTCGCCGGGCTGCTCGTCGCCGGGTTGGCGCTTGCGCGCCTCGCCGCCCGCGCCTCGAACGTTTTTCCCGCCGCCGATGCGCCGCGGGCTCAGGTCAGGCAGGCGAATGAAGCGGTTGCGCAGGCGCTCTGCGTCCTGTCCAGCCTGCCGCAGGCCACGGCGCACGACCCGAATCTCGGCACCGTAGGCCAGGCGCAGAATCTCGCGCGCCGAAGTGATGCCCAACA
Organism: Rhodovibrionaceae bacterium; assembly: GCA_033722755.1. Lineage (GTDB taxonomy): Bacteria > Pseudomonadota > Alphaproteobacteria > Kiloniellales > Rhodovibrionaceae > JAWVYK01. The sequence continues at coordinate 4,142 of JAWVYK010000038.1, forward strand.
GCGCGATTCGGTTCAAGCGCCTGGCGCTCGCCAGCCAGAACGGCGCGAAGATCAGCGAGAGCACCGTGACCGACACGATCAGGCGGTAGTCGCCGTCGGAGACAATGCCGGCGCTGAGACCCACGGCAGCCAGCAGGAACGAAAATTCGCCCAGTTGCGCCAGCAGGGTGCCGGCCAGAAAGGCGCGCGACCAGGATTCGCCGAGGAGGTGCAACACGGTGACGTTGAAGATCGTCTTGAAGATGGCGACGAAGATCAGCAGGACGACGACGGGAACGATGTTCTCCCAGACATAGGCAAGGTCGACCAGTAGACCGATGGAGAGGAAAAAGGCCATAAGCAGCACCGACTGAATCGGGTGCGTGTGGTGCATCATCGTGGCGCGCGCCGTGGAATTGCCGATCACGAGCCCGGCCAGGAAGGCGCCGTAGGCCGCCGACATGCCCAGCAGGCCAGAGATCGTCGCCGCCCCGAAGCAGAATACGAGACCCGCCAGCGGCGTCAGATCCACGTGATCGCCGACCAGCCGCTCGAAGGGCAGACGCACGCGCTGCCGGCGCCAAAGGAAGAGGATGAGCGCGATCAAGACCGCAATCGAGATGGTGACCTTCACCAGCGCCGTGACGACAACGTCGGCGCCTTCGGTGTCCGCCCCCTCGAACGCGCCGATGATCAGCATCATTGGAACGACCGCCAGGTCCTGGGCGATCAGAATGCCGACCGTGAGCTGGCCGGCCCGCGATCTCAACTCGCCGATCTCCTCCAGCATCTTCACCGCCACCGCGGTGGAGGAGAGTGCGAAGGTAAAACCGACGACCAGCGAGAGCGGCAGGGACCAGCCGAAGAGCTGTCCAAGGCCAAGCATCACGCCGACGCCCACGCCGATCTGCAAGAGCGTGGTGCCGATGGCGATCTTCCAAACCTCCCGGAAGCCGCGCAGCGACAGCTCCATGCCGATCAGGAACAGCAGCATGAGAACGCCGAGTTCGGCGAGGACCTGGATGTTCTCGCGGTTTTCGACGAGCCCCAGACCGCTGGGGCCCAACAGCGCCCCTGCGAGGATATAGCCGACCACCGCGGGCTGGCTGAGGCGCGCCATAACCATGCCCCCGGCCAAGGCGGCGACGACGACGATGGCGATAGCGGTCAGTTCGAGTTGTTCGTGCATTTGTCCGATTCGCAGCCTAGCACGCCTAATCACGGCGGTGTGATGCAGATCGACCAAACGCAATCCGCCGCCGGCCTCATGCTTGCAGGCGGACGTGCCGCGCGCTTAGGCTCGCGCTGGTCCCGGCGGCTGGAGCGTTCCGGCCATCGGAGAGGAGCGCAAGGACCCGGTTCGATGGGCGCGAAAAAGACGGCTTCCGACGGTTCGAAAAGGGCCTGGCAGCGCATGCTCTCTGGCCGACGGCTGGACCTGCTGGACCCCTCGCCGCTGGATGTCGAGATCGAGGATATCGCCCAGGGCCTGTCGCGCGTGGCGCGCTGGAATGGGCAGACGGTCGGAGAATGGGCGTTTTCGGTTGCGCAGCACTCGCTTCTGGTAGAACAGATCGCAGGACGTTTCCGACCGGGCTGGCCGGCGCGCTGGCGTCTGGCCACGCTGCTGCACGATGCGCCGGAATATGTCGTGGGGGACCTCATCACGCCCTTCAAGGCGGCGGTGGGACGCGACTACAAGCAACTGGAGGCGCGGCTGTTGACGGCCATTCATCTGCGCTTTTCCTTGCCGGCGGAGTTGCCCAAGGACGTGTCGGCCACGATCAAGCGCGCCGATGTGGCCGCGGCGTTCCTGGAGGCGACGCAGCTTGCAGGATTCGCGGAGCGGGAAGCGGGGCGCATTTTTGGGCGGCCGCGCGGCCTGCCGCGGATCGAATTGACGCCCTGGCCGCCGGTGGAGGCACAGCGCCGCTTCTTGCAGCGCTACAGGAGCCTGGCGCATCAGATGGGACTTTAGGCCCGCATGAGTGAGAGCGTGAACGGCACGATCGAATTGCCGGCCACCAAGGGCCGCGGCGGGGAGAACTTCCCCGTCGGATCCTGGCTGCTGCCCGCGCGCCTGCGGCCAAGCGTCCACGCCTTCTACAACTTCGCGCGGGCGGCCGACGACATTGCCGATTCGCCCGACCTGCCGGCGGAGGAGAAACTGGCCCGGCTGGAGCGGATGGAGCGCGCCGTGCTGACGGGCGATCCTGGCGAAGGCGCGGACAAGGCGGCCCATCTCAACCGCGTGCTGACGGCCGAGGGGTTGAGCCGGGATCATGCCGTGGCGCTGCTTTCGGCCTTCAAGCAGGACGCCGTCAAGGGCCGCTACGAAACCTGGGAGGAGCTGCTTGACTACTGCAGCCGCTCGGCCCATCCGGTGGGGCGCTTCCTGATCGAGTTGCACGGCGAGCACCGGCACGCGCCGGCGGCCGAGGTGGCCCGGGTGGAAGCCGGCTCCGACGCGCTGTGCGCGGCGCTGCAGGTGCTCAACCACCTGCAGGATATGGCCGAGGACTACCGCGACCTGGACCGGGTCTACCTGCCACAGGCCTGGATGCGGCAGGCAGGCGCGGAGGTGGGGGACCTCACGCGCGACGCCGCCACGCCGGGCCTGCGCGAGGTGATCGACCGCTGCCTGGACGGCGTCGATGTCCTGCTGCGGGACGCCGAGCCCTTCCCCCAGGCACTCGCCAGCCCGCGATTGGCGGCGGAGTCCGGCGCGATCGTCCGGCTTGCCCGCGGCTTGTCCAGCGCCCTGCGGCAGCGCGATCCGCTGGCCGGCAAGGTCAAGGCCAAGCAACTCCGGTTCCTTGGACTGGCGGCGCTGGGCGCCGGCGAAACGCTTGCCGCACGGCTGCGCCGGCCGCGTGCCACACGGCCCAAAACCGTGGGCCAAAGCCCTGGAAAGGCGGATTCACTGGCGCAGTCGAGGGCCTACGCACGCGCCGTCGTCACCGAAGCGGGAAGTTCCTTCAACCTCGGCATGCGCGTTCTGCCGCCGGAGCGGCGCGAGGCCATGTTCGCCATCTACGCCTTCTGCCGCGACGTCGACGACATCGCCGACGGCGACCGGCCCGATCTCGGCACCTCGATCGAAGCCCAACGCAAGGCGCTCACGGAATGGCGCTGGGAGATGGACCGCATCTACGACGGAGCGCCCGCGCACCCGCTGGGCCCGGCCTTGGCCGCCGCGGCGAGGAAGTTCGATCTGCCGAAGCGGGAGTTCCTGCGGGTGATCGAGGGCATGCGCATGGACCTCGACGGAGAGAACGTCGCTCCCGACGACCTCAAGCTGACGGAATACTGCCGCTGCGTGGCCGGTGCGGTGGGCATGGTCTCGGTTCGCGCCTTCGGGGCCGAGGAGCCGGAAGCCGAAAAGCTCGCCGTCGTCTTGGGCGAGGCGCTGCAGTTGACCAATATCCTGCGCGATCTGGACGAGGACGCCGCGCTGGGCCGGCTCTATCTGCCGGAGTCGCTGTTGCAGCGTCACGGCCTGCCGACCGGGGATCCGAAGGCCGTGCTCGACCACCCGGATTTGGACAAGGCCTGCATGGAGCTGGCTGAACGCGCGGAGGACCGCTTTGCCGAGGCGCGGGCGCTGATCACGCAGTGCAACCGCGAGCGCTTGCTGCCCTCCATCCTGATGCTGGAGATCTATCACATTTTGCTGCAACGCCTGGTGGTGCGCGGCTGGCGTGCGCCGAGGCGCCCGGTTTCGCTGTCGCGCGGCGACAAGCTGCGGGTCCTGCTGCGCCACGCCCGGCCGATGGCGAAGGCGCGGCTTTCATCCTTGCTGGACGGCCGCTGATGGCGGAGGAATCCCGGCGACAGAGCGCGACGACGGAGGGCCGGGTCCATATCGTCGGCGCGGGCCTTGCCGGGCTGGCGGCGGCGCTTTCGCTGACCCGCGCCGGATACCAAGTCAGCCTGCACGAGGCCGCCGGGCAGGCCGGCGGACGCTGCCGCAGCTACTACGACGAGCGCCTCGAGCGCCAAGTCGATAACGGCAACCACCTGATCCTCGCGTGCAACAGCGCGACACTCGCCTACGCGCGGGAGGTCGGCAGCCTCGACACTCTCTCCGGACCGCCGGAGGCGACCTTCCCGTTCTTCGATCTGGAGGCCAACAAGCGATGGGTCGCCCGGATCAACAAGGGGCGCGTGCCGTGGTGGCTGCTGTCGGGCAAACGCCGGGTCCCCGGCACCTGGCCCTGGCAGTATCTCGAGCTGTTCAGCCTGCTGCGCGCCGCCAAGGCGGAAGATGACCTGCCGCTGGACCGATGGATGCGCCCGCGCGGGCGGGTCTGGGAGCAGCTTTGGGCGCCGCTGTGCATCAGCGCCTTGAACACCGAGCCCTCGGCGGCGAGCGCCCGGCTGATGGGCAATCTTTTGCGACAGATCTTCGCCCGGGGCGGCGCCGGAGCGCGTCCCATGGTGGCGCGCATGGGCCTCTCCGCGGCCTTCGTCGACCCCGCTCTGGAGGAGCTGCAGCAGCGCGGCGCGGACATCCATCTGAACGACCGGCTACGCGCCCTGCAATTCGACGACATGCGGGTAACCGGGCTGGAGTTTGGCGACCGCGTGGTCGATTTGGGCGCACATGAGCGCCTTGTGCTGGCCGTGCCGGCGCGTCACGCGGCCGCGCTGCTGCCCGGACTGGTTGTGCCGCGCGAAAGCCGGCCGATCGTCAATGTGCATATGCGCCTGCCGCACCGTGTCCGCCTGCCAGAAGGCATTCCCTTCGTCGGCGTTTCCGGCGGCTATACGCAGTGGCTTTTCGTGAACGAGGACGTGGCCAGCGCCACAGTCAGCGCCGCCGTCGATCTGGTCGACGAGCCGGCGCCCGACATCGCGCGTCTGATCTGGTCGGAAACGGCCAAGGTGCTGAGCCTCGACCCCGACTACCGGCCGCCGATCAGGGTGGTCAAGGAGCGGCGGGCGACCTTCGCGCAGACGCCTGCGGAAGTGCGCAGACGCGCCGGCACCTATACCGCCTGGCCCAACCTGGTGCTGGCCGGCGACTGGACGAACACCGGGCTGCCGGCGTCCATCGAGGGGGCGATCCGCTCTGGCCGGGCGGCCGCCAGCGCTGTGCTGCGCGGACCTGCGAACTAGGGCAGCGCTCGGGCGCCGGACGTTCAGGACGCAGGCGCGTGCTGACGCTCGAGCCGGAAATCCAGCGCCCGCAAAGTCGCCATCAACTCCTTGGCGTCGGGCGCCGGCAGCGGCAGCAGCGGCGGGCGCGGGACAGCCCAGCTCTCGGGCCCGCGGTAAGCGGCGAGAACGGCCTTGAGCGCCGGGATCATCGGATGGGCCTGCAATTTCTTGCGGAAATCCGTGACTTCCGCCTGCAGCCCCTCCACCTGTTCATCGCCCGCCTGCCAGGCCTCGTAGACGCGGCGAATGGCGCGCAGATTGACGTTCGCGGTGGCGGTGATGCAGCCGGCCGCGCCGGCCTTCAGGCCGTCCAGCAGAAAGACCTCCGAGCCAGGGAAGACATCGAGGCCTGGAAACGCGTCCAGCAGGGCCTTGGTGTTGGACCAGTCGCCGGAGCTGTCCTTCAGCCCGACGACCGTATCGGGAAATGCTTTCAACGCCCGCTCGACCAGCGGCAACGACCATCCCACCTGCGCCACCGGGGGGATATGATAGAGGTAGACCCGCAACCGGCTGTCGCTTACGGCCTCGATGGTCTCCGCCAGGCTGCGAAACAGGCCCTCGTCGGAGACGGCCTTGTAATAGAACGGCGGCAGCAGCAGCACGCCGCCCGCCCCGGCCTCGACCGCCGCCCGGGTGAGGCGAACGGTCTCCGGCAGGGCACAGCAGCCCGTGCCGGGCATCAGCTTTTCGCCGGGAACACCGGCCTCGACCAGTCGGTCGAGCAGCGCCAGTTTCTCGTCCAGCGCCAGGGAGTTTGCCTCGCTTGTGGTGCCGAAGATGGCGAGGCCGTCGCCGCCTTCGGCCAGCAGCCAGCGGCAATGCGCGACGAAGCCACGCGCGTCGACCGCTCCGTCGGCGGCAAAGGGCGTCAGCACAGGTGTGAGGACGCCGCTGAATGCTTCGGCTCGTGGTGTCGGCGACATGCGGCTCGCTCCCGTCTTTCCATCCTTCGGTCCAGCGGCCAGCGCTTTTGACCAGCCCTATTGGCCAGCCCTATTGGCCAGTGAGGGCCGCGTGGGCGAAGCATAGCATTTCAGGACGACTTGCCATCCGCCTGTTTGCCCGGCGGCGCCTCGCTTTCGGCGCTCTCCCGTGATTCGTCCTCGTCGTCGAAAAGCACGCGGTGAGCCGCACCGTCCAGATCGTCGAACTGGCCGGATTTCAGCGACCAAAGAAATGCGCCGAGGCCCAGCAGGCCAAGAAAAAGCGCGATCGGTATCAGATAGACGATGACGTCCATGAGCCTGGGAGCTCCCGGTCCCGGGTCTGCCGCTTAATCGCGCGTGCGCGCCAGGCGAAGCGCGTTGCCGGTCACCAGCAAGGACGAGGCGGACATCGCCACCGCGGCGATCAGGGGCGTCACCAGTCCGGCCAGCGCGATGGGCACGGTGATCACGTTGTAGCCGAAGGCCAGCGTGAAATTCTGTCCCACCAATCTCCCGGCGCGCCGCGAAACGGTGAGCGCCTCGCGCACGGGCGCAAGCCGGCTGCCCTGGAAAACGGCGTCCGCCGCGGTCTGGCTGATGTCCACGGCGCTTGCCGGCGACATGGAGACCGAAGCCGCCGCCAGGGCGGGCGCATCATTAAGGCCGTCGCCGACCATCAGCACCTTGCGGCCTTCCGCGGCCAAGGCCTCGAGACGCGCCACCTTGTCGGCCGGGGCGCATTCGGCCTGCCAGTCTTCGATACCCAGTTCAGCCGCCACCCTGGCGACCGCCGAGCGCCGGTCACCGGACAGGAGATGCACGTCGAAGCCTCGCCGGCGCAGCCAGGAGACTGTCTGCGCAGCGTCCGGGCGCAGGGGATCCGAAAAGCCGAAGCGAACGGGTTCCCGCCCCGGCCGCACCAACCAAAGCTCCGGCCCGTCGATCTCCGCGTCCTCGCCCGCCGCCGTGTCTTCGCTCAGGCCGCACCAACGGCGGTTGCCAAGGCGGATTTCATCGCCATCGGAAAGTTCGACCGAAAGCCCGCAGCCGGGCACCTCGCGCACGTCTTCGAAGGGCTCGACCTCCAGGTTCCGCTCGCGGCAGGCGCGGCTCACGGCCCGGGCCAAGGGATGCCGGCTGGCCGCCGCCAGCCGTGCGGCCTGCGCCAGGGCTTCATCGTCGGCCCCGGCCTCGATCTCCGGCCGGCCGAGTGTCAGCGTGCCGGTCTTGTCGAAGACGACGGTGTCGGCGCGCGCCATGCGCTCAAGCGCGCTGCCGCTCTTCAAAAGGGTGCCGCGGCGCATCAGCCGGCCGCTGGCGATGACCTGCACAGCCGGCACAGCCAGCCCCAGGGCGCAGGGACACGTGATGATGAGCACCGCGACGGCGATCAGCAGCGACTGCTGCCAGGCCAGGCCGCCCAGCAGCCACCACCCGAGGAAAGCGCCCGCCGCCAGGCTGTGCACCGCCGGCGCGTAAAACCGCGCGACCCGGTCGGCAAGATCGACGTAGCGCGCACGGCGCTGCTCGGCGACTTCCATCAGCCGCACGATTTCCGCCAAGAGCGTGTCCTCGCCCACGGCGTCGACTTCGATGGTGAGCGGCGCTGCGATGTTGAGCGTGCCGGCAAAGACGCGGTCCCCCTTGCGCGCGGGCTGCGGCAGCGTCTCGCCGTTGATCAGGCTGGCATCCAGCTCGCTTTGACCGGCCAGGATGCGGCCGTCGACGGCCACCCGCTCACCCGCCGCCACCAGCACGCGCATGCCCGTCTCCACGTCCTCGGCAGGAAGCGTCTCCTGCCGTCCGTCTGAGCGCAGCACGGCAACCGAACCCCGGCGCAGGGCCAGCAGCCGTTCCGCCGCGGAACGCGCCTTGCCGCGGGCCCGGCTGTCCAGGTCGCGGCCGACCAGAAGGAAGAACAGCAGCATCACGGCGGAATCGAAGTAGGCATGCGGCCCGCCGCGCATGGTCTCCCACAGGCTCATCGCCGAGGCCAGGACAATGGCCAACGAGATCGGCACGTCCATGTTGGTGCGCCGGTGAGCAAGCGCACCCAAGGCGGAGCGGAAGAACGGCCGGCCCGCGTAGACAATGGCCGGCAGTGCGATCAGCGCGGAGAACCAGTGCAGCAGGGTGCGCGTGGTCTCGCCCATGCCTTCGAAATGTCCGGCCCAGACCGAAACGGAGAGCAGCATGACGTTGGCCGCAGCGAAACCGGCCACAGCCATGGCACGCAACAGCTCACGCTCACCGCGCGCATCCGCCGCGCCCAGGCGTGCCGGATCGTAAGGCACGGCGGCGTAACCCAGGTCGGCGACGGCGGCTACCAGGTCGTTGCCGCGCGAGGCCGGTCCCTGCCAGCGCAGCGACAGGCGGCGGGTCGTCATGTTGACCCGGGCGTGCCGGACGTCCGGTTCGCGGTTGAGCCGCCCCTCGATCTTCTTCACGCAGCCGCCGCAGTGGATGCCCTCGATCATTAGATTGAGCTCGCTGAGCCCGTCGGAGGCCTCGCGCACGAAGCGCGCGACATCCGGTGCGGCGCCTTCGTCCTTGTCCGGCAGAGGCTCCGCCTCGGGCACGGTTCGGCGCGCGGCTGCATCCGGCGCGGGGGCTGCAGGCTGGTCCAGGGCAATGACGGCGGAGTGCGCGCCGGCTGACTTGCAGCAACTCACGGAGCCACCTCCACCCGCCTGTCCAGGCGGTAGCTGCGGCCGCCGCTGCGCGCTTCGACAGATAGGTCCCAGATGCCGGCCAGCGGAAGCTCGACCTCGGCCCGGTGCTCGCCGGGCGCGCCGCTGTGCGGCAGCCAGGTCTCCAGGTCATAGCCCTCGTGCGTGGGACGGCTGAAGGTGGCGCGCAACTCGTCCGCCTTGAAGGGGTTGCCGTCTGCATCCTCGAGCGTCACCGCGACGTCGAGCCGCCGCCCGGCGGACTGCGCCACGGCCAGATCGACTTTCCAGCCCAGGTCGCGCTGGGCCTGCACGGCCGCGATCTGCCGGTTGTACTGGAGGCCGTCCTCGTAGGCGCTTTCGGTCTCCAGGCCGGTCCAGCTGTCGAAGGCCACCGCGACCATGACGCCATTGGCGACGATGACCACGGCGAACATGCCGACGAAAATCCAGGGGATCCACGAGCCGCGCTGCGGCTTCTCGCGGTCTTGCGGCTGGCCGGTCATCGCTTGGGTCCCTTGAACACGGTTTCCTTGCGCGCCGTCTCTCCGCCCTTCATGTCCTCGAGCTCGAAGCTCACCGACATGGTGGCGCTCGTCACCGCATCGGCAGGCACCGAAACATAGACCTGATAGGTCTCCACACTGTCGGGGTCGGCGCTCAGCACGGCCTGCCGGCCGGCATCCGGCTGACCGACCACGGACAGGCTTGCCGGCTCAATGCCTTCGAAATCCAGGGTGAAGCTGCGCGGCTCGCGGGTCATGTTCAGGATTTTCACGGTGTAGCCGTTACGGATGCTGCCGTCGGACAGCGTCACAAATAGCGGCGTGCGGTCGTGCAGAACGTTGACCTCCAGCGACGGCCGGAACGCCAGGCTCCACAGCATCGCACCGGCCACCGCCACGAAGAGCAGCGTGTAGAGCACCGTGCGCGGGCGCACGAGCCGGTAGGCCGGCGGCTTGCCCTCGGCCCGGCGCATCTGGTTGCGCTCGGTGTCGTAGGTGATGAGATCACGCGGTCGGCCGATTTTCTCCATCACCGTGTTGCACGCATCCACGCAGAGCGCGCAGCCGATGCACTCCATTTGCACGCCGTCGCGGATGTCGATGCCGGTCGGACAGACGGCGACGCACATCTTGCAGTCGATGCAGTCGCCGCGCTTCGACCAGTCCTCGTTCTTGCCCTTGAGCTTGCCACGGGGCTCGCCGCGCCAGCGCTCGTAGGTGACGATCAGCGTGTCCTCGTCGAACATCGCTGCCTGAAAGCGCGGCCAGGGGCACATGTAGGTGCAGACCTGCTCGCGCGCCCAGCCGGCCAGCAAATAGGTGGTCGTGGTAAAGAGGCCGAAAAAGAAATAGACCATGGACCCGGCCTGGCCGGTGAATATGTCGCTCACGACCGTCGGCGCGTCGTTGAAATACATGACCCAGGCGCCGCCGGTCAGCGCCGCGATCGCCAGCCAGGCGGCGTGCTTGGCCGCCTTCTTCGCCACTTTGCTCCCGTCTACCGGCGACTTGTCGAGCTTGATGCGGGTGTTGCGGTCGCCCTCGATCTTGCGCTCGACCCACATATAGAGGTCGGTCCAGACCGTCTGCGGGCAGGCATAGCCGCACCATACGCGCCCGGCCAGCGAGGTCACCCAGAACAGGCCGATGGCGCCCAGGATCAGCAGGCCCGCCAGGTAGTAGACCTCCTGCGGCCAGATCTCGATGAAGAAGAAATAGGCCCGCCGGTTCGGCATATCGATCAGCACGGCCTGGTCGGGCGCGCCGGGCCCCCGGTCCCAGCGAATCCACGGCACGAGGTAATAGATCGCCAGAAGCACGCCCAAAACGGCCCACTTCAGCCGGCGGAATGTGCCTTTGATGTCCTTCGGATAGACCTTGACCCGATCCGCATAAAGCTTTTGCTCCTTGCGCGAGAGGGCATCCTGGGTCTCGACGACGTCGCTCATGTCACTCCCGATCCGGGCGCCGCTGTCTGTGTTTTCCGCGCGCTCCC
>JAWVYK010000039.1:0-14807 GCA_033722755.1 Rhodovibrionaceae bacterium
CCCACCAGGTCGAAGCGGTAGATGCGTCCGCTGGAGCGGCCAAAGGCGGCGAAGGTCAGGCCGATGCAGTTTGCCCCGAAGAAGAAGGGAAGCATCAGCAATAGGTAGATCAACCCCACGCGGGCGAAGAGCGCGGGGTTCCAGGCGAGCTCCATGGGGTTGACGGTCAGCCGCTGCGCAAGTGCGAAACCGGCGACGGCGCACAGGCCGAACAGAAACGCGTTGGCCGGCCAGACAAGCGCGAGGCGGCGGATAGCCCAGGGCCGGACCAGGGAGAGCGCGGTTCCCGACACGCCGAAGCCCAACAGCGCGATGGAAATCACCATGAAGGCGAAATGATGCCACTGCGTGATGGCATACAAACGGATCAGCAGGATTTCGTAGCCTATGATTCCGGCGGCGATGAACGCGACGGCCAGAAACTGCATGGCTAGTGATCGCCGGTGAGCGGCACGAAACGCACCGGCAGGAGTTGGCGCGTGCGCGTGCCGCCGTCGGGCAGTTTTTCGACCAGAACCAATTGCTGCGCGGCGAAGGGGCTGCCTACGGGAATCACCATATGCGCGCCGGGCTTCAGCTGGCGGACCAGCGGCGGCGGGATGTGGCTGGCCGCGGCGGTCACCACGATACCGTCGAAGGGCGCGCGCTCCGGCCAGCCGTAATAACCGTCGCCGGTTCGGGTGGCCACATCGCCGTAACCCGCGCGCTCCAGGTCCGCTGCCGCGTCCTCGGCCAGCTCGGGGATGATTTCGATGCTCGCAACCTGCAAGCCCATCTCCGCCAGGACGGCCGCCTGATAGCCGGAGCCCGTGCCGAGCTCGAGCACCTTGTCCCCGGCCTCGACTTTCAGCAGGTGGCTCATCAGCGCGACGATGAAGGGCTGGGAAATGGTCTGCCCGTGGCCGATGGGAAGCGGCCGGTCGGCATAGGCGTGCTCGCGCATGCCCTCCGGCACGAACTCGTGGCGCGGCACGGCGCGCATGGCTTCCAGCACATCCTTGTCGAGGCCGTCCTGGCGCACGGTCTCGATGGGTACGCTCTCGGCATAATCGTTGATGGTCCGGAGCATATCCTCGCGGCGCTCGCCGACATCCTGCGCGAGCGCTGCGTCGCCAAGCCACACGCAGATTACTGCGATTAACGGGAGGAGCACTGTTCGCCGCATTGCCGTCATCCGATCCACCGCGTTCGTGGTGCATTTGCGCGCATTCAGGGCCGTCAACGCCATTGGCCGTCTCACGGTTCGAATTCCCTGACCGCACGCTCCAGCCCCTCGCAGACACGCGCCATCAGTGAAAAGTCCAGGGTCTCCATACGGTCGGCCGGTGTGTGGTAGTTGGGATTCCGGAAGAACGCCGTATCCGTCACCATGACCGCCGGCCAGCCGCGGTCCCAGAACGAGCTGTGGTCGCTGAGACGGGTGGCCGGCAGAATCCAGCCATTGAGGGGCACGCGAAGCTGTTCGGCCGGCAGGCCCTCGACGCTCTCGAACGCCCGCTTCAGGGCGCGCACCAGCCGCCGCGAGCGCAGGTTGCCGACCACGCCGATGAAATCGCCGGTCTTTGGATAGCCCGCCAGCGACAGCACCAGCGGGTAATGCTGCCGGGGCGCGCTGTACCCCACCATTTCCAGGACGACGGCGGCCCTCGGCCGTTCTCCCGAGCGCTTCAGCCGGCGGCAGAAAACGCGGCTGCCCTGCCAGGGCGTGTGGAAGGCCGGCGGCTCCTCCATGGTGAAGGCCACCAGCCGCACGGGAATTTCCGGCGGTTGCGCGGCCAGCCGCCGGGCCGTCTCCAGCAGCACGCAGACGCCGCTGGCGTTGTCGTCGGCGCCCTCGGTACCCGGCACCGTGTCGTAATGCGCGCCGATCACCAGGGGATTGCCGCCTGCAGCACCCGTATCGCAGATCAGGTTGGCGACCTCGTGTCCGCGGAAGAAATAGGTCTGCCGCTCGGGCGCGAGGCCGGCCTCCCGGAAGGTGTCGAGGATGTAGGCCTCCGCCCGCTCCAGTCCGCCCCGGGCGATCGTGCGCTCGCCGATGTCCTTGCAAAGCGTGCGGGCATGGCCCTGCAAGCGGCGTTGCGTCCCGTTCTGAGGCTCCGGTTCGGTCAAGGCGTCCCGTCCGTTTGTCCGGTCTGCGGCTTTCACGGCATCATAACGCGTTTGGCGGCGGAAGAACCCTGACCCGTCTGCGTCCGTTTCTCGGGGCAGGACATTTCGACACGAGAATTCGACGTGGAAAGGCCATGTTGGGAGCAATTACCGGCGACATCGTGGGATCGATCTACGAGCACCGGCCCATCAAGACGAAGGACTTTCCCCTGTTCGGCCGGGGTTGCCGCTTTACCGACGATACCGTGTGCACGCTGGCCGTGGCGGATTGCCTGATGAACGACGGCGACTTCGCAGACTTCCTGCGCGCCTATGTCAGGCGCCATCCCAATCGCGGCTTCGGCGGCATGTTCTACCAGTGGGCCTTCAGCGACAGGGGTCCCTACAACAGTTGGGGCAATGGCGCGGCCATGCGGGTGAGCCCCGTGGCCTACGCGGCGCGCGACGAGCAGGAGGTGCTGCGCCTGGCCGAGCGTTCGGCGGCCGTGACCCACAATCACCCGAACGCCGTGGCGGGCGCGCAGGCCGTCGCGCTCGCCATGTGGCAAGCCCTGCAAGGGACCGGGCCGGCGGACATCCGCCGGGAAATCGCCGATCGCTTCGATTACGATCTCGACCGCAGCGTCGATGAGATCCGGCCAGGCTATGCCTTCGACGTATCCTGCGCCGGCACGGTGCCGCCGGCGGTCATCTGCGCGCTGGAGGGAACGGACTACGAGGATGGCCTGCGCAACGCGATTTCCATCGGCGGCGACAGCGACACCATCGGCTGCATCGCCGGCGGCCTGGCCGAGGCGCGGTTCGGCCTGCCCGAGGATATCGCGGAACAAGCGCGCGGATACCTAACCGCCGACCTCATCGACACGCTCGACCGTTTCCAGAGATTCCGCACTTCTGCGCCTTGAGGCCGACAGCGCACCGGCAAGCCCTGAGTTACGCCGGCGCGGCCTCCTCGAAAATCTGCTCCACCGCGGTCTCGTGGAACCGTCCGATGCCGATTTCGAGGTGCGAGCGCTGCCAGAGATAGCAGGCCGAAAGATCTCTCGGCCGATAGACGGCGGTGTAGAGCGTGCCGAAACCGTTGGCGTAGGCGCGCGTGTAGAGCGGCGGCCTAAGAAAGCAGTCGATTAGCCGCTCGGCCGTCATCTCCTCGTCCTGCAGGCGGAAAAAAAGGAACCTTTCCCGCTCCAGGGTCGCCGTGGCGCGGGCGAAATTGTGCCAGTCGATGCGGCCCTGATGGTTCGCCGCCACCGGCGTGCGCGAGATGCGCGGCGGTCTGTCCGGGGCCATATAGGCGGTGACGAACTGGCCGCGGCGGTCGACCGCTGTCACGTTATAGGCCATGTGGCTGGGCACGCGCGCCAAGACGCGACCGGCGTCCTCGGCGGTTTCGCAGAATTCCAGGATGTAGCGCACGATGAGCGGCACACCGAAACCGTCGCCGACGACCTGACGGCCGCCAAACGTGAGGCTGACAGCCAGGCCCGCGTCATTCACCCCGTCCAGCGCACCCCACAGGCAATCGGCCATGGCGAGCACCTGGCGGTTGTTCCACTTCGACAGGAAGATGACGCCCTCGCACAAGGCCGGCGCATAGTCGTAATTGCGGATCAGCAGGGGATCGGAGCCCGGCCAGACCACCTGGCTGCAACCCGTCAGGTAGGCCGGCGGGCGATAGAGGCTGAGAAAGCGTGCCGGCAGGTCGCGGCCGCCGGCGGCCTCGCACACCCGTTCGTAGGTCGGCAGCAACTCCGGCATGTGCTGGCGCAGTTGGCGCAGGCACTGGGCATAGGTCGGCCGCTGTTCGATCCCCTCCGAAAGATACCAGCGCTCGTAAGCCGGCCAGTGGCGGGCGAAGAGATCGGACCACTTGGGTCCGATCTCCGGCTCCGAGACCGATTGGAAGAGCAGTCGCATCGCGGCTCCCGCAGCCTAGAGAATCTTGAAGGCGCCCGGCTGCAGCACGGCCGCGGGCTGCTGCTGGATACTGCCGATCGGCCGCCCGACGTATTGCTGGCGGATACCCTCGATCCACGATTTGGCGCGGGCATTCAGCTTGAAGCCCTTGGTCATCAGGCGCCCGCGCGTGATCAGAATGCCGAGGTCCGCCCCTTCGTAGCGGAAATCGCCCGGCCCGCCGATGCGCAGGAAGAACGCTTCGTTCTCGCTCTCCACCGCACGGCGGTGATAGTCGAAGCGCGAGTATTCGAGCGAGCCGTCCTCGTTCATGTGCCAGATGCCCGACTGCGGTGCGTGCTGGATGATGTCCACGTCCTCCGCGGTGTGCTTGATGACGAGCTGCGACCAGCTGTCGATGTTGTCGGGGTCCGACCAGCGGGCGTTCAGGTCGTGCACGTCGAACTCGAAGGGCACGCCGGAGAATTCCAGCAGGTGGAAGAGGAAGAGCGGCGCATCGGCATGCGCGAAGGCCGCGTGGTTGGTCATCGAGCTGGCCCCCGTGACGCGCGGGTTCAGCTCGCCAAGCCAGATTTCGCCGGTCTTCTTGTCGATCAGGAAATCGAGCTCGAAATAGCCGCGATAGCCCTCCTTGCGAAGCTGCTCGCCGAACTTGAACGTCAGATCGCGGGCCTTCTCGCGAATCTTGGCGTTGAAGGAGTCGGCGAAAATCTCATTGCCGGCCCAGCCGCCC
This sequence comes from Rhodovibrionaceae bacterium, assembly GCA_033722755.1. Classification (GTDB taxonomy): domain Bacteria; phylum Pseudomonadota; class Alphaproteobacteria; order Kiloniellales; family Rhodovibrionaceae; genus JAWVYK01. The sequence goes on from JAWVYK010000039.1 coordinate 4,763, forward strand.
TTGTACGGGGTCAGATCCTTGAAGCCGACGATCTCCGTCATCAGGGGGCCGACGATCGTGCCCTGCTTGGTCGCGCAGGCCTCGATGGCGGCCTGCCGGCAATCGATGCGCTTCATGACCTTGATTTCGCCCTTGCCGATGATCTCGCCGGCATGGCGGTCCCAGTCGCGCTCGGACTTGATGAAGAAGGTCGTGTGCCCGGAATCGCCGTAGGCGGACTGCAGCACCAGGTCGTCGCCCAGCTTGCCCTTTTTGCACTTTTGCTTGAGGTCCTCGTAGGAGGTCAGCTCGGTAAGGATGTTCGGCACCGAGGGAACACCGGCCTTGTCGCCGACACGCACGGTTTCGATCTTGTTGTCGAGCTTGTTGCGCACCTTGGCCTTGGGGAACCAGACATCCATGCCGAGCTCCTTGGCCAGGGCCTCGGTCTGTTCGTCGAACATCAGAAAGACGACTTTCGGCCTGCCGCCGCGATCGGCGATGTAGTCGCGTACCTCTTTGTGCTGCAGAAGATAGTTGTTTATGTCCTCGATGGACTGGAACTCCGGGTGGGGACCCGGGCTGGGCACGAAGGTGTTCGGATGGCGGCCGTCATAACAGTCTATGTAATTGATAAACTTGAAGTTCTTGCACCACTCGTCCATGCCCAGGAGGTTGAAGTTGGTGGCGCTGATAAAGTAGATGGGCGTGTCGTTGCGATGGAAGTACCGACGGATGTCGGAAATTCCGCGGAGCTTCTTCTTCTTCGCTTTCGCCATGTCCGTTCTCCCTGTCGATTCTTCTTCCCGTTCGGCCGGCGCCCACAGGGGCGCGGCTGGCGAAAGCCGCGGTCGGCCGCGGCCTCGGTCCGTTCGCCTATTCCGCCGCTTTTGACTGCGGCTTGCTCTCGGCCAGCGCGGCCTCGGTGAAAACCCTGAGGCCGAGGTCGGGCCGGTAACCGTGAATCTCCTTAACGTCCAGCGCGCGCATAAAGGCCAGGATCTCGGCGCTGATCACCTGCCCCGGGACCAGGATCGGAAAACCCGGTGGATAGGGAATCACGAACATTGCCGAGACGACCTCGCGCCCGTTGGCCATGGCTTCGTCTATGCTGCCATCGGTAAGCCCGAGGTATTCGCAGGCCTCTTCCTTGTAGGACAGGAAGAAGGCCTCGCGCATCAGGCCCTCGGGCGTCGTTCCCTCCTTGTCCAGCCGGAACCGGTCGTGGAACCGGCTGAAATCGGGCAGCGGCGGGAGCTCTTCGCTCAGCGAGTGGATGCGCCGGTCGTGCATCGCCCGCTCGGCGCGCGACATGTCGGCGATGCCCTCCTCCAACTCGCGGGCGATGGCGATCAGCACCTCGATCAGATAGGCGACCGAGCTGCGCGTGGTGCCGATGTTGGTCATGAACAGCACGGTGTTGCGCGAGGTCTTGTTGATCTGGATGCCGTACTTGTCCATCAGATAGCTGTTCTTGAAGCTGTCCCCGTCGATGCCGGTCAGCCCCAGGTAGAGCGTTAGGCGCGTGGGATCGAGAACGAATTCATCGTTCGCCCAAGCCTCCCAGAACTCGGTCCAGCCCTGTTCGGGGTTGTAGTAGGCCTCGATGCCCGATTGCCGGTAGCTGGCCGGTATCAGGTCCTTCACGGTCAGGAAGCGGAAATATTTGGCGAGCAACGGATGGGTGGTCACCCGTTCGCGCAGGACCATGGCCATCTCGACCTGCTTCTGGATGAGCTCGAAGCCCTCCAGCTCGACCTGCCGCCGGCCGACGTCCAGCGAGGCGACGATCTGGTAGTTCGGCGAGGTCGAGGTGTGCGTCATGTAGGCTTCGTGGAACGCATCCTCGACCTTGTGCCGGAAGTCCTGATCGTGCACGTGGATCATCGACCCCTGCCTGAGTGAGGTCAGGGTCTTGTGCGTCGACTGCGTGGCGTAGGCCCGGACGCGCACCCGATCCGGATCGGGCAGCAGACGGGTCTCGAGAAGGCTGGCGTCGTCCTTGCCCTTCAGCTCCGCCTGCTGGGCTTCGTAGCGCTTGCGGTAGTCCTCCGAGGCGTAGCGCTTGCGCAGGCGGTGCGCCGTCCACATGGCGGTGCGCTGACGGTAGGTCGGCCCCAGCGAGGCAAAGGCGAACCACGCCTCGTCCCACAGGAAGACCAGGTCCGGCTTTATGGCCAGGCATTCCTCCATGACCCGCTCGACGTTGTAGACGATCCCGTCGAAGGTGCAGTTCGTCAGCAGCAGCAGCTTTACGCGTTCCAGCTTCCCGGCCGCCTTAAGCTCGAGCAGCCGGGCTTTGATTTCATGCAGCGGCACGGCGCCGTACATCGAGAAATCGTCGAGCGGATAGGAGTCGAGGTAGACGACCTCCGCCCCCGCCAGCACGATCCCATAGTGATGCGATTTGTGGCAGTCCCGGTCGACAAGCACGATGTCGCCCGGGGTTACCAACGACTGCACCACCACCTTGTTTGCCGTCGACGTGCCGTTGGTCACGAAATAGGTGTGCTGGGAATGGAAGGCCCGCGCGGCCAGCTCCTGCGCCTCCTTGATCGGTCCGTGCGGGTCGAGCAGCGAATCGAGCCCGCCGGAGGTCGCCGAGGTTTCCGCCAGGAAGATGTTCATCCCATAGAACTCGCCCATGTCGCGGATCCAGTTCGATTTCGTGATGGACTTGCCGCGGCTGATGGGCATGGCGTGGAAGACGCCGGTGGGCTGCTTGCTGTATTCGCGCAGCGCCGTGAAGAACGGCGTGCGGAACCGCTTGTTGATGCTGCGCAGAATGTTCAGGTGCAGCTCGAGGAAATCTTCCTGCTGATAGAATACGCGCTTGACGTTGGCCGGCACCCGCACGGCGATCTCCTCCACCGAGAGGTCGGTCACGAGGAAGACGTCGAGCTCCGGACGCAGTTCGCCCAGCATCTCGGCGAGGATGAGGCCGCGTTCGGTCGGATCGGCGTTTTGCAGGCCAAGGTCGAAGCGCTTGAGCTCCCGCTGCACCGGCGGCAGCGTGTTTTGCGATTTCAGGGGAAAGTCGTAGCGGATGATGACCGACTGGATCTGCGGATTGAGCAGGACGCCGATGAGCGCATCCTCCAGCGAGGGGACGACCACCGTCTCGTAGGTGAACGCATCCTCCGGCCGGCGCATGGCGTGCAACCCGCGGCGCAGGCTGATCTGCTGGGCCGGCGACATCGAATCGACGACCATGATCTCGAAATAGGATCGGCCGACCGGGCGCTGCTCGTGGAAGTCCTCGTGCGCTTCGTAGTCGTGCGCCTCGTCGTCCTCGCGCTGCTCGGAGACGAGCTCGATCTTGCGGCGCCGGAAGCTGCCGCTGACCATGGCGCGCACGGCGCGGCCGGTAAACCGGCTCATCTCGTCGTAGTCGCTCTTCTGGAAGAGATAGCGCAGGTGCGCGAAAGCTTCCTGGCCCGGGAACGCCCAGTAGGTTTCCACGGGCTCCAGGATACCCAGCGCCTCCGCCGCGGCCTTTCTATGTTTTTCCGTCTCCCGCGCGCTCAAATTGCGCTCCGCGAGGCGTATCGAATAGTGCTTGAGCCGCTGCCAGGTGTCGGCGCGCAGTTGCGAGGCGTTGTAGTAGCGGCTGAGAGATCGTTTTCCCGGCGCTGGGCCGGCTATGTCACCTTCCATCCTTGTTGCTGCGCCGGCGGGTGCAGGGGATCGCCCGCGGCAAAGCCTTTCTTTTCCGTTAGTGCTTTAGATGACCGGATATAGGAGGCAGACCTTCGGCGGGCGCCTGCGGCGCCAGCGTGCTCTCTTCGGCGCCGTGCCGGGACGCCTTGCGCAGCGCGCCGAGGCTGTTGAGGTAGGTGTTGTCGAAGCGCTCCGGCAGATAGACCGGGAAATCAACCCTTCGGTCGCGGAAGGATTTCAAGACCTGGCCCAGCCCCAGAATCCCGTTCTGCCGTTCCCAGCGGACCTGGTCGAGGTGAAGCTGCACGGGGATGATCTCCGCGCCCGAGCCCGCTTCGTAGATCACGTTGCCCTGCGGCCCGACCACGGTCGAACGACCATAACCGCCGTCGCCCACACCGTTCACGTCGACCACGAAGCACTGGTTAATCGCGGCCGATGCCCGGGTGATCGCCAGTTCGATGCCGCGGTCGATGGTGTTGGTGAGCGACGGATGGATGATCACCTCCGCGCCCATGGCGGCCATGGTGCGCGTGGTCTCCGGGAACCACATGTCGTAACAGATGCTCAGCCCCATGCGGCCGACCTCTGGGATATCGAAGACCAGGAACTGATGGCCGGGCGAGACACCCTCCTCATAAGGCTCGAAGGGGAACATCTTGCGGTAGCGCCCGACGATCCCGCCGGCGGGGTCGATGACCATGGCCATGTTGTAGATGTGGCCGTTCTCGATCTCGAAGATCGACCCGGGTACCAGCCAGATGTGATGCTCTGCGGCCATGGCCTGGAACTCCGCCTCCGCGGGGCCGCCCACGGGCTGGGCGTGCGCGGGCAGCGGGCCATGCGCGCACAGCTCGCTGAACACAACCATCTGAACCCAGGGGAAACGCTGCATCAGCACTTTCAACTGACGGCGCATCTCTGGAATGTTGTTGCCGCCGGCGGACACTTCCATCTGAACGCCGGCGATCGAAAAGGGGTTCATGCGGCCACTTTCCTCCAATAACACGACCTGACCTGCGGCGCGGCCAACGGCGCGCACCTAAAGATTGTTTCCGCGAATCGAATTCCGGATCACATCATAAGCCTAGAGATTATTTGCGCACGCGGCAAATCAGCCTTTCGAGGGTTCGGGCGGCGTCGGCGCTTCGGACATGCGCACCGACAGCTGCGAGCCCGGCTTGATATGCAAATCGCGCTGCGGGAAGGGAATTTCAATGCCGTGCTCGCGGAACTTCTCCCACATCGCCAGGAAAATCTCGCTGCGCACGTTCATCACGCCGCCCTGCGGATCGCTGATCCAGACCCGCAACTCGAAGTCGACGGAGCTGTCGCCAAAGCCGATCAGGCGGCAAACCGGCTGCGGGTCCTGGAGCACCCGCTTCACCGTGGAGGCGGCCTCCACCGACAGCTCCATCGCCAGTCGCACGTCCGAATGATAGGAGATGCCGAACCTGAGCGGCAGGCGCAGAAGCTGATTGGTGTAGGACCAGTTGATGACCCTCTGGGTAATCAGGTCCTCATTCGGGATCAGCCATTCTTTGCCGTCGCGCGTTGACAGCGCCACGTAGCGCGCGCCCAGCGAGGTGACCCAGCCGAAGGTTTCCTCCAACTCGATCACGTCACCCGGCTTGATCGAGCGGTCCATCAGCAGGATGAAGCCGCTGATCAGGTTCGAGACCACCTTCTGCAGGCCGAAACCGACGCCCACGCCCACGGCGCCGGTGAAAACCGCGAAGGCCGTCAGGTCGATGCCCAGATAGTCGAGCGAGATCAGGAAGGCGGAGGCCAGCAGCACGATATGCACGGACTTCTGCGTCAGCACCTTGATCGACGGCGTCAACGCCCGCGAGCGGTCGATCCGCGCCGCAAGGAAACGCCCCAGCACCCGCGCGCCCCAGAGCAGCAGCGCCAGGAGCAGCAGCGCGTTGATCAGGGTCAGCACGCTCACCTGACGGGCGCCGATCGGCAGCGCGAGTTGATCCAGGAATTCGATGGCCGGACCCAGCAGCCCGACGATATTGAGCGCCGCCAGCACCCACACGGCGACCGCGACGCCGCGCGCCAGCTCGCGATTGCGGATGAGCGAGGCGCTCAGACGGATGACGATCCAGGCGGCGAGCAGGCTGATCGCAACCGTCAGGAGCGCCGTCGGCTGGCCCGCCTGGGCCATCAGCGCGCGCGCCAGCATGGACAGGACCAGCAGGACGGCCGGCACGCTGAGACCCGGCAGGGTCTCGCCCAGCGCCTTCAGGCCGCCCTCGAACCGCGAGAGCGGCGCGGCAAGACGAGCGACACGCGGCTTCAGCAGCCGCCCCGCCAGGATCGCCATGGCGCCCAGAACCAGCAGCAGGGCGACCTGCAGCAACGTTGTCCAGGCGAGCACGTCGGTGACGAGCCAGTGCTCGAGGCGCATCTGCGTGCTTTCGAGCCAGATCGGATCGAAAAGGGACTCGACGGTCTCCACCGCGCAAAACCTCCGGCAAGCGAACGGGACGACGACGTCAGCTTCACCCAAGTCGCGGCCGCTTGGCCAGCATTGCTTGGTGGGTTCTCTCTCTCAACGGCTTTGATTGGGGACGGCATTGCCAGATTCGGCCACGGCGGGTGCGCCGGGCCGGTTCCGCCCGGCCAATGCGGCAGGCGGCCGAGGACGGGGAAAGGTTAGGGTTTCAGTCGTCCTCTCCCTTGGTCGTCTTGAACGGACCCGCCGATGGGCCCTTTTCCTCCACGCCGCCGGGACCGGCCTCCCAACTGTAGGCTTTGAAGGGCCCGGCGCCGATCTTGGCTTCCACGCCGCCTGGGCCGACCTCGACACAACCGCTCACGACAAGCGTCGCGGCGGCCAAAGCGGTCAATGCCGCGGCATGGCCCTTTCGAAACGGTTCACGCATGGCACATCCCCTTTTTCCGTGCCCGCAAGGAGGTCGGCAAGGAGGTCGGCAACCAGTCGGCCTCCTCGTCCGGATCCCCAATGGCTTGCTGTTCTACTCCTCACCGCCGCCGAACACGCGGCCCAGCGCTTCCACCGCGGCCTCGGCGTCCTGGCTCATTCGACCGAGAAAGCCGTGCTGGCTCGTCTCGCTGTCACTGTCGCTGTCGCCGTCGGTGCCGTCATCGGTGTCGGCGTTGCTGACCGCGTCGACCGCGGTGTCATTCGCCGGCGTGGTGCCCAATACGGCGGCGGCCTTCGTGGTGCCCTTGGTGTCCGGATTCGTGGCCGCGGCTGCCGTCGCGTTGGGCGCCGCCGCATGCCCGGTCGACTGCCCCGGCGTATCCGCACCGACCGCGCCGGCAGATGCCGCGCCGGCCGCAGCACCCGGAGCGCCCGCAGCACCAGCAGCACCAGCAGCACCCGGAGCGCCGGCAGCACCCGCGCCACCGGCTCCGCCACCGCCGCCACCGCCGGGACGCGCCTCAGCGATTTTGTCGGTCAGATGACCGCTGTTCGTCTCGAAGCCGAACGGCGCGGCCGCAAAAGCCAGGGCCAGGGCGAAAGCCGCCGCGCCCGAAAGGTTGCGCTTCCTATGCATGGTGAGCCTCCTCGCTCCGTCTACGCATGTGGGGTCGGACTGTTCGCAGCACCGGAGCAAGGCAAACTGTCGCCCGCCGCGGCAGAACGTTTGAAGAAGAATTTAATGGAGCACTTTACAAACACGAAGCGGAATCTGCCCCATGTCACAGACTTGTTTCATGCCAGACACGATTACCTCTTATGGATAGTTAAGAAATCCTTCAGGAAACTTAACTTTTATTAAGATGAACGTGCAGTCCAGGACAGATCGATTTGGAATATCGGCCGCGACAGGCGGTCGTCCAGCCGAGCGGTCGAATCCGAGCTGTGTTGCTGGCGACCGGCCCGATGAAGCGCAGTGCAGAAAGCGTGGGAAAGCGCGAGGAATAGTGGTGCTAGCAGACTTGAGCGAACCCGGCTCCCCCTGCAATTCCCTGTTAAACAGGGAAAGAACAGGGAAAAATCGCTGAATAGGCGGTCAATCGGCCATTCACTCGGGGCTAGCGCACTGAAACCGCTCATCTTTTTTGGAATTTCCCTAGACCAAGAAACAGGGAAATTTTCACGTCGAAACAGGGAAAATCTCCGGCAGAACAGGGAATGATCGTCCCGAAGTTGGCTCTGCCCAAATGTCTGCTTCTACTCAAGCTTCAGCCGTAACCAGCAATATCGTCGAATGTCGCCTCCTGACCCGATGCGGACATCGTGCGTAATTGGACACACTTGGCGTCCAGGGCATAGACTCTCGTCAAGAGCGCTAGACTGGAGGCCCTGGCCAATGGCAGCGGAGCGGGCCCAGCGCCGCCTTGCAGGCATTCTCGCGATCGACGTGGTCGGCTACAGCCGGGTCATGGAGACCGACGAGGAGGGTATGCTTGCTCGGTTGAAAGCGCTGCGCGAAGAGCTCCTCGGGCCGAAAATCACCGAGCACCATGGCCGAATTGTCAAGACCACCGGCGATGGCGCGCTGGTCGAATTTGCCAGCGCCGTGGATGCCGTGCGCTGCGCGGTCGACCTGCAGCGTGCACTGGCCAAGCGCAATGAGTCTCTCCCCGAGGCCGAGGTCGTGTCCCTGCGCGTCGGCGTAAACCTTGGCGACATTATTATCGATGGCGAGGACATCTATGGCACCGGCGTCAACGTTGCCGCGCGCCTCGAAGCAATAGCCGAGCCCGGCGGTATCTGCATCTCAGGGCGTGTGCTCGACCAGGTTGAGAACAATGTCAATGTCGGTTTCGCTTTCCTCGGCCGGCAAAAGGTCAAGAACATCGAACGTCCGATCAACACCTACGCGGTGCTGATGGATCCGGCAGACGCTGGGAAGGTGATCGGGGCGCCGGGCGGTAGTCCGCAGGATCGACAAACACCTCATTTCTGGATGACGGCGGCGCTGGCAGTGCTTGTCATTGTGGCGAGTAGTGCGGTCGTCTGGTACTACCAGGGCCGGCCCGACATCGAGCCGACGCGCGCTGAGCAGATGGCCTTCCCCCTACCGGACATGCCGTCGATTGCGGTGCTCCCGTTCGACAATCTCAGTGGGGATTCGAAAGAGGATTACTTCGCCGACGGCATCACGGAAACGCTCATCACGACGCTGTCGCGCATTCCGAACCTATTCGTTATCGCGCGCAACTCAGCGTTCGCTTACCAGGGCAAAGCCGTAAAAGTGCAGCAGGTGGCTGAGGAGCTGGGCGTCCGCTACGTGCTTGAGGGCAGCGTGCAACGATCTGATGATCGAGTTCGGGTGAATACACAGCTCGTGGACGCGCTCACGGGACAGCATCTCTGGGCGAAGGCCTACGACCGCAAGGCCGGCGATATCTTTGCCGTTCAGGACGATATTGCGAGTAAAGTTGCCGCGGAAATGGAGGTGCAGCTTACAGAGGGTGAACAGGCGCGAATTGCCCGCGGACATGCAGGCGATCCGCAAGCCTATGACTTGTATCTGCGCGCCCGTCAGCACTACCACCGATATACAAAGAACGACTTCAAGCGAGCCCAACAGCTTTACCAGCGAGCCGTCGATATCGATCCAGGGTTTGTCGCGGCATGGATCGGGCTTGGTTGGGTCCACCAGCTCCAGGCACGGTTCGGATGGACAGACACTCCGGATAAAAGCAGACGTATGGCGAGGGACGTGGCCTTGAAAGCGCGAACATTGGATCCGCAAGATCCCGGCGCTTACGAGCTGTTAAGCCAGATCGCGCTGTTCGAGCGCGAATTCGAGCGGGCCAATGAGCATTGCGAAAAAGCGCTCGCCCTGGCTCCGGAGACAGCAGACACGCTTGCCGGGTGCGCGCACAATTTCACGTATCTCGGCAAACCGAAGGAGGCGCTGCGTCTGATTGAGCGCGCCATGCGGCTCAGCCCATACTATCCTGGATGGTATCTCTTTGTGCTTGGCAACGCTCACCGCTTGCTCGGGAACTACGAAGAAGCGCTTGCCGCCCTTAAGGCTTGGCAGGAACGACTACCAAACGCGCCGTTTCCCCATATTGTGCTTACATACACCTACGCCGAAATGGGGCGCCTGGAAGATGCTAGAGCCGAAGCGCAGGAGCTGCTCGAAAAGTGGCCCGATTTTTCTGTCGAGCAACAAGCCAAAATGACGCCATACCAGGATCCGGCGGAACTCGAACTTACATTAGAGGGCCTGCGCAAGGCAGGCGTGCCCGAGAAATAGGGCCATTCAGGATCGGCCTAGGCGAGAACTCCCTGCCTGCTTGTGATGCTGCGGACGGCGCCCATTTCTTCTTGGTCGGTGGCAACGACAATTCTCGTCCGGTGGAAAGGCGGCAACCGCTCTTGAGGAAGGCCAGCCTGTTTCGTCCATGGTCACGAGCGATGCGCAGCCGGCTATCGCAATCGTCTTGTGTGCCACGTCCAGTACCG
>JAWVYK010000040.1:0-14756 GCA_033722755.1 Rhodovibrionaceae bacterium
AAGGCGCTGCCCATTCTCATCCTTGGAGGCTTCACCTCGATTCCCGGCGCCATCGTCGGTGGGCTGATCATCGGCGCCGGCGAGCAGGTGGCGGAGGTCTTCCTGAGCCCGGTCATTGGCGGCGCCATACAGGACTGGTTCGCCTACATGCTGGCACTGGTCTTCCTGCTGTTCCGGCCACAGGGGCTGTTCGGCGAAAAGATCATCGAACGAGTGTAAGAAGAAAAAGCCATGTTCTACCGCGAAGCCGGACAGTTCAAGACGACCTACGCCGCCGACCAGGCGATCTTCCCGATCCTGCAGGACAAGATCGGCGTGAGCGCGATCTTCCTGTTCGCGCTGATCGCGCTGCCCTACTTTGGAACCGACTGGTTCCTGAGCACCATCATGATCCCGTTCCTGGTGTTTTCGCTGGCCGCGCTGGGCCTCAACCTGCTGACGGGCTACTGCGGCCAGGTCAGCCTCGGGACCGGGGGGTTCATGGCCTGCGGGGCCTTCTTCGCCTACAAGCTGTCCACCGGTTTCCCAGAGATGCACATCATCCTGGTGTTCCTGCTGGCTGGCCTGGGCACGGCGCTGGTGGGCATCTTCTTCGGCATCCCCAGCCTGCGGATCAAGGGCTTCTACCTGGCCGTGGCGACGCTCGCCGCGCAGTTCTTCCTGCTGTGGGTGTTCAACAAGTTCGACTGGTGGACCAACTACAGCCCGTCGGGCGTGATCTCCGCGCCGCCGCGGGCCATCTTCGGCGACTTCTTCGTCACCGGCTCGGAAGCGCAGGTGATCGACAAATACCTCTTCCTGCTGATCTTCATATCGATCCTGGCATTGGTGGCCAAAAACCTCGTGCGCAGCCAGATCGGCCGAAGTTGGATGGCCATACGCGACATGGACATCGCCGCCGAGATCATCGGCATCCGCCCGCTGTTCGCGAAGCTGTCGGCCTTCGCCATCAGTTCCTTCTACATCGGCATCTCGGGCGCGCTGTGGGCCTTTGTCTACACCGCCTCCGTCGAGGCACTGGCTTTCGAGATCAACCGCTCGTTCCAGGTGCTGTTCATGGTGATCATCGGCGGCCTTGGCTCGATCATGGGCTCGTTCATGGGCGCGGCCTTCATCGTGCTGCTGCCGATCCTGCTGAACATCGCGCCGACATGGTTCGGCCTGCAGATTCCCGTCGATCTGGTCTCGCACTTCGAGTTCATGATCTTCGGCGCGCTGATCATCTTCTTCCTGATTGTCGAGCCGCACGGCCTCGCCCGCCTGTGGCAAATCGGGAAGGAAAAGCTTCGCCTCTGGCCGTTCCCGTACTGAGCGGAGCCTGCGGCAGTGGCGTTCTAGGAGAGGCAATGCTAGCCTTTCCGCCTGAAGCGGCTGCACGACGAAAAAGCAGCCGTGGGCAATAACGATCCTTTTGGGAGGATTCACGATGCGTCTGAAAACCAAGCTTGCTGCGGCGGCTGTCGGGGCGGCGATGCTGGCCTCGCCGCTGCTTGCGGCTGTCCCGGCACAGGCCGAAGGCGAGCAGTTCATGCCGTTGCTCGTCTACCGCACGGGGCCCTATGCGCCGAACGGCATTCCCATCGCCGACGGTTTCATCGACTACTTCCGTCTGGTCAACGAGCGTGACGGCGGCATCAATGGCGTCAAGGTCGCCTGGGAAGAGTGCGAAACCCAGTACAACAACGACCGCGGCGTGGAGTGCTACGAGCGCCTGAAGAGCAAGGGGGATACCGGAGCCACGGTTTTCAGCCCCTATTCCACGGGCATCACCTACGCGCTGATCGAGCGCGCCACGGCCGACAAGATTCCGATCCTGTCCATGGGCTATGGCCGGGCCGACGCCAGCTACGGCAAGGTTTTCCCGTACGTCTTCACCATGCCGGCCACCTACTGGGCGGGCGCCGACGCCATGATCCAGTACATCAAGGAGCAGGAAGGCGGCAGTCTGGAAGGCAAGAAGGTTGCGCTCGTCTATCACGACAGCGCCTATGGCAAAGAGCCGATCAGGACGCTTGAGCGCCTTGCCGAGGAAGAGGGCTACTCCTACCACGGCTTCCCGGTGGCCCACCCGGGCCTGGAGCAGAAGGCCACCTGGCTGCAGATCGGTCGCCAGCTGCGTCCCGACTGGGTCCTGATGTGGGGCTGGGGGGTGATGAACTCCACGGCCGTCAAGGAAGCAGCCGCAGTCGGCTATCCGATGGAGCGTTTCATCGGAATCTGGTGGTCGGGTGCGGAGCCCGATGTGAAGCCGGCCGGCAACGCCGCCATCGGCTACAAGTCGGCGCAGATCACCGGACCGGGTGACGAGTACCCGATCTACGACGACCTGAATAGGCTGAACTCGGAGGGCAAGCTCGCCTCCGACGGCTCCAACCTCGGCACGGTGCTCTACAACCGGGCCCTGGTGAACGCCATGCTTCAGGTCGAGGCCGTGCGCACAGCGCAGGAGAAATACGGCAACAAGCCGCTGACCGGCGAACAGGTCCAGTGGGGCTTCGAGAACCTGAACCTGACGGCCGAGCGCATCAAAGAGCTCGGCATGGAAGGCATGGTCGCCCCCATCAAGATCACCTGCGCCGATCATGAAGGCGGCGGCAAGGTGCTGATCCAGCAGTGGGACGGCAAGGACTGGCAGTTCGTGTCGGACTACATCGATCCGCGCCGCGATGCATTGCGGAAGGCCTACAAGGAGTCCGCTCTGCAGTATGCCGAGGAAAAGGGCATCGAGCCGCGTAGCTGCGAGTAATCGAGCCTGATCGCTGAGCGGTCGCCCCGCTTTCGCCCGACCGCGATCGGACGGAAGCGGGGCCGGCCGTCAGTATGTTTGCATGTGGCCGGCTGGGACGGACTGGAGTCCCAGCCTTCGCGCCACGGCGTTTTCGCGGGGATAAAGGCCGAAGATGAGTGACGCTGCCCTAGACACGACCGTCGACAAGACGCCCGAAGCAGAGCCGGCCGAGATCATGCTGGCGGTCAACAATATCGAGGTGATCTACGATCACGTGATCCTCGTGCTCAAGGGCGTGTCTCTGTCTGTGCCCCGCGGCGGCGTCGTCGCTTTGCTGGGGGGCAACGGCGCCGGCAAGACGACGACCCTAAAGGCGATCTCCAACCTGTTGCGCGCCGAACGCGGCGAGGTCACGAAGGGAAGCATCGAGTTCGAGGGGGAAAAGGTGCAGGGCCTGACCCCGAACGATCTGGTCAAGCGCGGCGTCATCCAGGTGATGGAAGGCCGGCACATCTTCGAGCACCTGACGGTCGAGGAAAACCTCATGACCGGGGCCTATACCCGCACCGACGGGCGCGCCGAGATCCAGAAGGACCTGGACCTCGTCTACGAGTACTTCCCGCGGCTGAAGGAACGGCGCCACGGCCAGGCGGGCTACACCTCCGGCGGCGAGCAGCAGATGACGGCCATCGGCCGTGCGCTCATGAGCCGGCCGAAGACGATCCTGCTGGACGAACCCTCCATGGGGCTCGCCCCGCAGCTTGTGGAACAGATTTTCGAGACGGTGAAGCAGCTGAACGAACAGGAGGGTGTCAGCTTCCTCCTGGCCGAGCAGAACACCAACGTCGCGCTGCGCTATGCCACCTACGGCTATATTCTCGAGAACGGCCGCGTGGTGATGGACGGCACCGCCAAAGCCCTGCGCGAGAACGAGGACGTGAAGGAATTCTACCTCGGCATCTCCACCGGCGGCCGCCGGTCCTACCGGGACGTCAAGCACTACAAACGCCGCAAGCGCTGGCTGAGCTGAACCCGGCTCCTGGTGCGCTCCGCGGCCCGCTCGATTGCACATCAAAGGGAGGCCGCCCATGGCCGGCGAATTCTTCGACGACCGCGAAACCCGCGCGCCCGAAGCGCGCGAAGCCGCCCGTTTCGACGCCTTGCCAAAGCAAATCGCCCACGCCAAAGAAACCACTCGGGCTTTTGCGAAGATCCTGGGCGACGCGGACCCCGAGCAGGTGAACAGCCGCGAGGCGCTGGCCGAGCTACCGGTCACGCGGAAGTCCGACCTTGTCGACCTGCAGGCAGAAAACCCGCCGTTCGGCGGGCTGAGTTCCTTCGACGCCGGCCGGGTGGCGCGCATCTTCGCCTCGCCCGGACCGATCTACGAGTTCCAGACCGAGCGGCCGGATTTCTGGCGTCTGGCCCGCGCGCTGCATGCCGCCGGCTTCCGCAAGGGCGATGTCGCCCACAACTCCTTCGCCTATCACCTCACGCCGGGCGGCTGGATGATGGATTCAGGCGCGCGGGCTATCGGCATCGGGGTGATTCCGGCGGGCGTCGGCAATTCCGAACAACAGGTGCAGGCGATCCAGCATCTGAAACCCTCCGGCTTCATCGGCACGCCGGATTTCCTCAAAGTGCTGCTGGATAAAGCCGAGGAGATCGGGGCGGACTGTTCGTCGATCGACAAGGCGCTCGTCTCGGGCGGCGCGCTCTTCCCGTCCCTGCGCGAAGAATACACCGGGCGCGGCGTGCGCACCCTGCAGTGCTACGCCACCGCCGATGCGGGCCTGATCGCCTACGAAACCGCCGACGAAGACGGCAATCCCAATCCGGGCATGATTGTCGACGAGGAACTGATCGTGGAAATCGTCCGCCCGGGAACCGGAGAGCCCGTGCCGGCGGGCGAAGTCGGCGAGGTCGTCGTCACCCTCTTCAATCCAGACTATCCGCTGGTGCGCTTCGCCACCGGCGACCTTTCCGCCGTGCTGGAGGGTGAGAGCCCCTGCGGTCGCACCAACATGCGCATCAAGGGCTGGATGGGCCGCGCCGACCAGACCACCAAGGTGAAGGGCATGTTCGTGCATCCCTCGCAGGTGGCCTCCGTGGTCAAGCGCCACGACGAAGTGGCGCGCGCGCGCCTCGTGGTCGAGCGCGAAGCCGAAAACGACGTGATGACGCTCGTCTGCGAGGTCGAAGGCGGTGCGGAAGGCGCCGGCGAGGCCCTGGCCGAGGCCGTCGCGGAAAGCCTGCAGTCCGCGTGCAAGATGAAGGGGCGCGTCCGTTTCGTCACGCCAGGCGAACTGCCCAACGACGGCAAGGTCATAGAGGACGCGCGAAGCTACGAGTAAGACCCTTCGCCGGGCAGCGACGCATTACCGGACCGGGGCGGCACGCGATGCGGTATTTCCTGGCGTCGGACTAACGTTTTGTCCGTGATTAAAAGGCCTCGGCTAGACGTCGGCGTGAAAATCACAATCCCGCCGCAATTGAGGCCAGTTCCGGACACGATCCGATCTTACAAAGATAGTTACGGAGACTTCCCCTCTCTGTCGAGGCTTCCAGCCGGCCTCTGAATATATTGCCCCCTTTGGCTGGACACTGGCGGCCGCCGGCTTCCCCTTCCCCACCCCCCGATGCCGGCGGCCGCCCTTTATTTTGGGGCGTCCGCCCCGCTTCTCTCCCCGACAACGACGCGCTGAGACCTTCGGACGCAGCAATTTCGCCGGATGGGCCGCTGACTCCGCGCTGCCGGCTCACTAAATTGTCTTCTTGACACATCGGGTAGCGGATGGGACTCGAACGTCCATGCAAGAGTTGCGCGAATTTCTCTGGATGAACGGCTATGCCGCGTATGTCTGGCCCGCCTTCATCCTGACAGCCGTCGTTCTGGCCGGCCTGCTGGCGAGCACGCTGGTCACTTTACGGCGGCGCGAGCGCCGGCTGGCGCAGGTCGAGGCGTCCATGGGCCGGCGCCGCAGGCGCGCCGGCGAAGAGAGCGCCTCATGAGGTCTCCGGCCGCTGCCCGCAAACGCCGCCGCATGGCGATACTGGGCCTGGCGATGCTCGCTCTGGCCGGCGCTGCCGCGCTGGTCCTGACGGCGTTCGAGGAAAACATCGTCTTCTTCTACAGTCCGAGCGAGGTGCAGGCCGGCGAAGCGCCGCAGGACCGCGCGTTTCGACTTGGAGGCCTGGTCAAGCCGGGCTCTATCGACAAATCCGGCGACGGCGTCACCGTACGCTTCGTCGTGACCGACACGGCCAATGACGTTCAGGTGAGCTACAGCGGCATACTTCCGGACCTGTTCCGCGAGGAGCAAGGCATCGTCGCGGAGGGCAAACTGGGTGCAGGCGGCGTCTTCAAGGCGCGCGAGGTGCTGGCGAAGCACGACGAAAACTACATGCCGCCCGAGGTGGCCGAAGCGCTGAAGCAATCCGGCTACTGGAAGCACGCCGGCGAGGCCGCGGAAGGCGCCGAACCGGACGCGGCCTATGCGCCCGCGGCCGGCGACTAGGCGGACGCGCGCATGATCGCCGAAATCGGACATTTCGCACTGATCCTGGCGCTCGCGGTGGCCATTGCGCAGGGAAGCCTGCCGATGCTGGGCGCGGCGCGCGGACAGGCCCGGCTGATGGCCATGGCCAAGCCGGCGTCGCTGATGCAGGCGGCCTGTGTGCTGGCGGCCTTCCTTGCGTTGATGCACGCCTATGTGACCTCGGATTTCACCGTGGCCAACGTGGTCGCCAACTCGCACTCCGCCAAGCCGCTGCTCTACAAGATCACCGGGGTTTGGGGCAATCACGAGGGCTCCATGGTCCTCTGGGTGCTGATCCTGGCCGTCTTCGGCGCCGCCGTTGCGCTGTTCGGCGGCAACCTGCCGCCCAGCCTGAAGGCCCGCGTACTGGCCGTGCAGGCCTGGATCGCCATCGGCTTTCTCAGCTTCACGCTGTTCACGTCCAACCCCTTCGAGCGGGTCTTTCCCCCGCCGGCCAACGGAAACGACCTGAACCCCCTGCTGCAGGACCCGGGCTTGGCGTTCCACCCGCCGATGCTCTACCTCGGCTATGTCGGCTTCTCCATGGCCTTCGCCTTTGCGGTGGCGGCGTTGATCGAGGGCCGCGTGGATGCCGCCTGGGCGCGCTGGGTGCGTCCCTGGACGCTGGCCGCGTGGAGCTTCCTGACCGCCGGTATCGCGCTCGGCTCGTGGTGGGCGTACTACGAGCTCGGCTGGGGCGGCTGGTGGTTCTGGGATCCGGTCGAGAATGTCTCCTTCATGCCATGGCTGCTGGGCACGGCGCTGCTCCATTCCGCCGTCGTGGTGGAAAAGCGCGACGCACTCAAGGTCTGGACCATCCTGCTGGCGATTCTGACCTTCTCGCTCAGCCTCATTGGCACCTTCATCGTGCGCTCCGGGTTGCTGACCTCGGTGCACGCCTTCGCCACGGATCCGGAGCGCGGCGTCTACATACTGGCCCTGCTCGGCATCGCCATTGGCGGCTCCCTGGCGCTCTTCGCGATCCGCGCGCCGGCGCTGAAGGCAGGTGGGCTTTTCGCGCCGGTGAGCCGGGAGGGCGCACTGGTGCTGAACAACCTTCTGCTGGCGACGGCGACGGCGACGGTGTTCCTCGGCACCCTCTACCCGCTCTTCTTGGAAGCGTTCGGCGCCGGGAAGGTGTCCGTGGGCCCGCCGTTCTACAATCGCACCTTCGTGCCGATCATGGCTCCGCTTCTGCTGTTCATGGCCGCCGGTCCGCTTATGCCCTGGAAGCGCGCGGACCTGCGCGGCGTTCTCTCGCGCCTGAAGTTCGCCTTCGCCGCAGCCGCGATCGTTGCGCTGGGCACGCTTTACCTGAAGAGCGGCGGCCCGGTTCTGGCCATTCCGGCGATGGCCCTGGCGGCCTGGCTGTTCTTCGGCACGCTGAGCGAGTGGGCGGAACGGGTGAAGCTGTTCCGCGCGCCGCTTGGCCAAAGCCTGCAGCGCGCCGCGAACCTGCCCCGTGCGCAGTATGGCATGACGCTCGCCCACGCGGGCCTGGCAATCGCGGTGGCCGGCATGGTGGGTTCCGCCGCCTGGAAGAGCGAGGAGGTCACCACGCTGTCGATCGGCGAGAGCCTGCAAGTCGCGGGATACACCTACACGCTGCAGGATGTGAGCCAGTTGCGCGGGCCGAACTACGAAGCGACGGTCGCCAGCTTCCTCGTGACCCGCGACGGCCGGGAGGTCGCGGTGCTGCACCCGGAAAAGCGCTTCTATCCGGTGCAGGCCATGCCCACCACCGAGGCCGCGATTCACAGCACCGGCCTGGCCGATCTCTACGCCGTGATCGGCGAGCCCGCCGGCGGCGGCTGGACCGTGCGAATCTATCACGAGCCTTTGGTGCCCTGGATCTGGGCTGGCGCGCTCGTCATGGTCGCAGGCGGATTCCTGTCGCTTTCCGACCGGCGGCTGCGTGTCGGGGCACCCTCCCGCAGATCGCGACGCCGGCAAAGGCCCAGCCCCGCCCCGGCGTAAGGCGCACGACCGCACGCACCAACGAGGACCCTGCCTTGAAACGTGTTTTCTTCCTGCTGCCGCTTCTGCTCTTCGCGGTCGTGGCGGCCTACTTCTACTGGGGCCTGGACCCGGAGCGCGATCCGAACGCCATTCCGGTTCAGATGGTCGACAAGCCGATACCCGACTTCGAGCTGCCGCCGGTGGAAGGCGCCGGCGTACCCGGGCTGTCCCGCACGCGGCTGAGCGACGCCCCGGACACGGACGCCCAGGTGCGCTTGGTCAACGTCTTCGCTTCGTGGTGCGTGCCCTGCCGGGCGGAGCATCCGATCCTGACGCGACTGGCAGAGCGTGACGACGTCGTCCTCTACGGGGTGAATTACAAGGACAATCCCGCCGACGCCGTTGACTGGCTGGAGAAACTTGGCAATCCCTATACCGCCATTGGCAGCGACCCCAAGGGCACCGGCGCCATCGCGTGGGGTATCCGCGGCGTCCCGGAAACCTTCATCATCGATTCCGATGGACGCATCCGCCACCACCACATCGGTCCGATCCACGCAACGGATGTGGATTCCACCATCCTGCCCATGATCGAAGAACTCAGCCGATGACGCGCGTCGCAACGATGCTTTCCGGACTGCTGCTTCTGGCGATGTCGACGGCCGGCGCGTGGGCGGTCGAGCCCGACGAGATTCTCGACGACCCCGCACTGGAGCAGCGGGCGCGGGAGATTTCCAAGAACATCCGCTGCGTCGTCTGCCAGAACGAATCCATCGACACGTCCAACGCGGACCTGGCGAAGGATATGCGGGTGCTGATCCGCGAGCGCATCCAAGCCGGCGACAGCAATGCCGAGGTCAAGGCCTATCTGGTCGAGCGCTACGGCGATTACGTGCTGTTGAAGCCGCCGGTCAGGCCGGCGACCTACCTGCTGTGGTTCGGCCCCCTGGCCGTGCTGCTTCTGGGCGCAGCGGGCGTGGCGGTCTACTTCCGTCGGCGGCCGTCGTTCAGCGAGGCGTCCAGCGCCGCCGCCCCTCTGACCTCGGAGGAGGAGAAGCGCCTGCACGAGCTTCTCGACGATCCGAACGAAGCAGACGCCCGCCACATCCGGAAGCCGGACGCCGAGACATGACCTTCTGGCTCGTCGCAGCAGCCATGACCGCGGTGGTGGCCGCAGCGCTGGCCTGGCCGCTGCTGGGCAAGTCGCGGCAAGCCGACGAGAGGCGGGCCTACGACCGGCAGGTCTACCGAGACCAGCTGGCGGAGGTCGAACGCGACTTGGCACGCGGCGTGCTGACGCCGGGCCAGGCGGACGCCGCACGCCTGGAGATCAAGCGCCGTCTGCTCGCCTCCCAGGACAGGGACGAGCGAAACAACCGCAAGCCCGACAGTCCGTCGTCCGCGAAGCCAACCGGGAAGCCGGCCAGCAGCGGCCGCGCCCTTCTCGCCGGCGTGGTTTCGCTGATCGTCGCAGCGAGCGCCTTCGGACTGTATCTGGAACTCGGCTCTCCCGGCGTGCCCGGGCGGCCCTATGCTCAGCGTCCGCAACAGCCGGAGCGCCAGCAGGCGACAGAGGCCGCACTGGCGCGCGTGGCGGAGTTGCGCGAGCGCCTGGAAGAGGATCCGGCGGACCTGAGGGCCTGGGTGAATCTCGGCGACGCCTACCGGGCCCTGCAGCGCTATCAGGATGCAGCGGAATCCTACCGCCAGGCGCTGGCCCGCGGTCTGGCCTTGCCGGACGTGATCGCCGACTACGCCGAGATGCTGGTGGCCAGCAACGACGGCCAGGTCGTGCCGGCGGCCCGCGAGGCCTTCGCCGTGGTGCGCAGGGTCGACCCAGGCAACCTGCGCGCGCGCTTCTACGAGGCGGCGGCGCTGGAACAGGAAGGCCGCAGGCAGGAAGCGCTCGACCTCTGGCTGGCGGTCGCCGCCGATACGCCCGCGGACGTTCCCTGGCGGCCCATCCTGGAAAACCAGATCCGGCGGTTGGCGGGCGAGCTGGAGGTGACGCTGGAGACGATCCCGACGGCGCCGCCGGCTCAAGGCGCGGCGCCGGGCACCGTCGACCCGGGCATGGTTGCCGACATGAGCCCGCAGGAACGCCAGGCCTTCATCGAATCCATGGTTTCGCGCCTGGCCAGTCGCCTCGAGGACAACCCTGACGATGCCGACGGCTGGCTGCGGCTCGGTCGCGCCTACCGCGTCCTTGGTCGGCCCGAGGACGCCAGGCAGGCCTTCGAAAAAGCGCTTGCAGCCACGGCCGGCCGACCCGAGGGCGATTCCACCCGCCAGGCCGCCCAGCGGGCGCTTTCCGATCTCGAAGCAGGGCGCTGAGCCGGCGCGACCCTCGCGCCGCCGAGGCTATGACACAGTCGCATCGACATCTTCGCAAGCGACCGAAATTCCGAGGTTTTTCCTTTCGTCCGCCGGAAAACGCCGCTAACGTTTGCCGGCGCTGAAAAAAGACCACTAAGCGGGGAGGAAACCGGCGCAATGCAGGAGTCCGAGCCTGCCATCGTCGTGGAGGACGTTCACAAGCGATTTGGGGAGCTCGAGGTGCTCAAGGGCATCTCGCTGACGGCCGACGAGGGCGACGTGATCGCGCTTATCGGATCCTCGGGTTCCGGCAAAAGCACGTTCCTACGCTGCATCAACCTTCTGGAGATACCGGATTCCGGAAAGGTCTCGGTCGGCGGCGAATTGATCCGCATGACCAAAAACCGCCGCGGCGAAACCGTGCCGGAAAGCCAGAAGCAGGTCGAACACATCCGCACGCGCCTGGGCATGGTCTTCCAGACCTTCAATCTCTGGAGCCACATGACCATCCTCGACAATGTGATCGAGGCGCCCGTCCACGTGCTGGGCCGTTCGCGCAAGCAGGCCGTCGAGCGCGCGATGGACCTGCTGGAAAAGGTCGGCATCGCCGACAAGGCCGACGCCTATCCGGCGCACCTGTCGGGCGGCCAGCAGCAACGCGCGGCCATCGCGAGGGCGCTGGCGATGGACCCGGCGGTGCTGCTCTTCGACGAGCCGACCTCGGCGCTCGACCCCGAACTCGTGGGCGAGGTGCTGAGGGTGATCCGCAGCCTGGCCGAAGAAGGCCGCACCATGATCATCGTCACGCACGAGATGAATTTCGCCCGCGAGGTGGCGAATACGGTGCTCTTCCTCCACGCCGGCCGGGTTGAAGAACAGGGGCCGCCGAAGCAAGTCTTTGAAAATCCGCGCTCGGAGCGCTGCAAACAGTTTCTGGCGAATCACCTGCAGTCAGACATGTGATCGCCGGGTCCATACCGGGACGCCATCGGCGTCTCGGGAAGATCGGCCGGACCTCGAAGAAGGGGCCGGCAACCAAAGGGAAGCAAACAGGGAGCTTCAAGATGAGAAAACTGATCGTTGCCGTGGTGGCAGCCGCCGCCGTTGCCTTCAGCGCCGGAGTCGCCGGCGCCAAGGAATGGGAAAAGGTGCGCATCGGCGTCGAAGGCGCCTACCCGCCGTTCTCCGAGATGAGCCCGAGCGGTGAGCTGAAGGGCTTCGATATCGACATCGCCTGGGCGCTTTGCGAGGAGATGGGCGTGGAGTGCGAGTTGGTGCCGCAGGACTGGGACGGCATCATTCCGGCGCTGCTGGCGAAGAAATACGACGCCATCATCGCCTCCATGTCGATCACCGAAGAGCGCAAGAAGAAGGTCGACTTCACCAACAAGTACTATCAGACGCCGGCCAAGTTCGCGAAGCCCAAGGACGCGGATATCGACGTCACCAGCAAGGAAGACATGAAGGGCAAGGTGGTCGGCGTGCAGCGCGCCACGATCCATGACGACTATCTCACCGACAACTACGACGGCACGGTGACGATCAAGCGCTATGCCACGCAGGACGAGGCCTATCTGGACGCCGCGGCCGGTCGCGTCGACCTGCTGCTGGCCGATTCCATCGCTCTCAACGACGGTTTCCTGCAGGAGCCCGCAGGCGCGCAGTGGGAGTTCACCGGCCCCGATCTGACGGATCCGGAATGGTTCGGCCATGGCGCCGGAATCGCGGTCCGCAAGGAGGACGACGACCTCAAGGAGATGTTCAACAAGGCCATCAATGCCATCCGCGAGGACGGAACCTACGAAAAGATCAACGACAAGTACTTCGACTTCGACATCTACGGCGGCTGATCGCCCGTCGTTGACCGTCCAACGGACGGACGACTGAGTACGAGGCTGCGCCACCCCGGATCGCTCCGGCGGTGGCGCAGTGTTCGTAAGCCGAATTCAGGAACGTCCGCGGGCCGGAAATCGCGCGGCCCGCGCCAAGGAGCAAGGCTGAGCCATGCTGGATCTTCAGGGCTACGGTCCGATGATCATGGAGGGTGCGCTGGTGACCGTCGAGGTCGCCCTGCTCTCGCTCGCCATCGCGGTGATTTTGGGCATGCTGGGCGCGCTCGCCAAACTCTCGAATTCCGTCGTCTCGCGCAACGTCGCGCAGGTCTACACGACGATCATCCGCGGGGTTCCCGACCTGGTGATGATGCTGCTGATTTTCTTCGGCGGGCAGCTTCTGGTGAATCGCCTGGGCGAGGTGCTCGGCTTCGGCTACATCGACATCAATCCCTTCGTCGCCGGCTGCCTGACCATCGGCTTCATTTTCGGCGCCTACATGACGGAGACGTTCCGCGGCGCCATCCTGGCCGTTCCCAAGGGCCAGAGCGAGGCCGGCGTGGCCTTCGGCATGAGCCGGCGCCAGGTGTTCTTCAGGGTCGTGCTGCCGCAGATGGTCCGCCACGCCCTGCCCGGCTTCGGCAATAACTGGCTGGTGCTGCTGAAGACCACGGCGCTGGTCTCCGTCATCGGCCTGGACGACATGGTGCGCAAGGCGAACCTGGCGGGCGGCTCCACGCGCGAGCCCTTCACCTTCCTTCTGCTGGTCGCGCTGATCTACCTGGCTTTCACGACGGTTTCGGTGATGGCCCTGCGCTGGGCGGAAAAACGCTACAGCGTCGGCGTGCGGGAGGCCTGAGGCCATGGACCCGACGATCATCTTCGAGAACATCAACCTCTACGTCGAGGGACTGTTCACCACGATCGAACTGGTGACGCTGGCGCTTCTCCTGGGCTTTGCCCTGGCGGTGCCGCTCGCGCTGCTGCAGACCTCGAAGAACCCGGTGTTGTGGATGCCGGTCTGGGCCTACAGCTACTTCTTCCGCGGCACGCCGCTTCTGGTGCAGCTGTTCCTCATCTACTACGGCGCAGGCCAGTTCGAGGCGGTGCGCACCAGTGTTCTCTGGCCGTATCTGCGCGAGGCGTGGAGTTGCGCGCTGATCGCCTTCACGCTGAACACCGCCGCCTATACGACGGAGATTCTGCGCGGCGCGATCAAGGGAATGCCGCACGGCGAGATCGAGGCTGCCAAGGCGGTGGGCATGTCGAAGGTCCAGCGCTACCGACGGATCATCCTGCCCAGCGCGTTCCGCCGGGCGCTGCCGGCCTATTCGAACGAGGTGATCTTCATGCTGCACGGCTCCGCCGTGGCCAGCGTCATCACCATCGTCGACCTGACCGGCGCCGCGCGAATCATCAACTCGCGCTTCCTCAGTCCCTACGAGGCCTTCATCACGGCGGCGATTTTCTATCTGGCGCTGACCTTCACCATCGTCTGGCTGTTCCGCATGGTGGAAAAGCGCTGGTTCGCCCACCTGCGCCCGCAGGAGACGAAGAAGGCCAAGGCCGTGCCGGCCGAATGACCCGGCCGGGATGCCCGGTTGCCGGCCTGCCGATTGCCGCCGGCGTTATTCCTCGCGATTCATCTGTTCCAGCGCATTGCGCGTGCTGGACTGAATGACGCTGAGGCTCTGCTCGCCCACTTTCGTGGCGATCTCGATGAGACGTTGCGTCTCGCTCAGATAGTCCTCCGCCGTGTTCTGCGCGTAGCGATATTGCAAGTCCACGGCATCCTGCGGCTCTTGGCAGGACAGCATCGCCTCGCAGCATTCCAGGTTGCGCTGCCAGCGCCGCGACATGAAATCCGTGACCTCGCGCTGCCAGGCTGCGGCGGCGTCCGCAAAGGCCTTGCTGGCTTCGCCGATGGGATCTGCGGATAGCTCAGGGGCTCCGTTCCCGGAACGCGGCCGGGACGGCTGCTGGGTCTTGGCGGCCATGAAATTCTCCCAAGAGATAGGTGTTTTAAATCTTCTAGCGGCTGCGGGCGGCGCATCCGGAGACTGAAAATTTCTATGGGGTTATCCGGAGCGCCGACCGCTATACGGATTATCGAGCCTGCATGTGTCCACCGCAACAGGTCGATATGCCGGGGGCTGGATAGTAGACCTATTGCATGTCTGGTTTGTCTCGTCGCACGGACCGGCGCGCTCGGTACTGACAAGTGAGGACGCGGCTTTTAGTCTGTCTCCCAGACATAGGATCATCATCGCAACGTCGGACCAGACATGACCGAAAAGCCGAACGCGCATCCGAACCACCACCAGGGACACGGGCACGGGCACGGGCACGGGCACGACCAAGAGGCAGAGCCGCATTCGCACC
>JAWVYK010000041.1:0-14594 GCA_033722755.1 Rhodovibrionaceae bacterium
ATCGGCGATCGCTTCGCGAAGTCCCGGGGCCAGGAAGCCGCTGCCGCGCCGCGGCGGGTCGGGAAGCTCCTGATCCTCGAGCTTGGAGTTGCGCAGCCATCGCACGTAGCGCTCCAGGCCGGCCATGTGGCGGAAATGCAGTGCGATGCCAAGGCCGGTTCCCGCCAGCACCGCGGCGGCGGCGATCAAGAGGCCAACCGTGGAGAGCCGGTCGAACAGCGCGAGCGCCACCAGCGCCACGAGGGCCGGCGCAGCCAGCATGAGCGTGGCCGAAACAAGGCGCTTTCGGTGACGCGGCTCGTTCGTCGCCGTCTCGGCGGGGTGCTTTTCCGGTTCGGGTGCCATGGCTTGCCGGCGGCCGACCCGCGCCTCTGCCGGGCCTTGCCGCCGCACTCGTCAAGTTTTCAATACCGCTGCAATGTTATGTGATTATGAAACTTCAAAGGGAAACAAAATTTTTTGCACAGGCGTGCTCCGGGAAAAGCCCGCGAGCGCGAATCAGAGAAGCATGTCCTCGTGCACCGCGTCGTGCGCGGCCAGCGCGGCGGCGGTGACCATGTCGTTCACCGTCGCACCCATCGGCACGATCTGCGCGGGTTTCGAGAGCCCCACCAGCAGCGGCCCGATCACCGTGCCGCCGCCCAGTTGCTGCACCACCTTGCTCGTGATGTTCGCGGAATGCAGCGCGGGCATGACCAGCACGTTGGCCGGGCCCGTCAGCCGGCAGAAGGGATAGAGATCGCGCATCAGGTCGTGGTTCAGCGCCACGTCGGCCTGCATCTCGCCGTCGTACTCGAAATCCACCACTCTGCTGTCGAGCACGCGCACCGCTTCGCGGATGCGCTCGCCCTTCTCGCGCTTCGGGTTGCCGAAATTGGAAAAGGCCAGGAGCGCGACGCGCGGCTCGTGACCCATGGACCTGGCCTGCTCCGCCGTCTGGATGGCGATGTCGCAAAGCTCCTCGGCCGAGGGCAGCTCGTTGACCGAGGTGTCGGCGATGAACACGGTGCGTCCGCCCTGAATGATAATCGACAAGCCGAAGACGCGGTGGTGCGGCTTGGGGTCGATGGCGCGGGTGATGTCCGTGAAGGTCACGCCGAAGGCGCGCGTCAGGCCGCTGACAACCGCGTCGGCGTCGCCGTTGGCGACCATGCAGGCGGCAAAGACGTTACGGTCCTGGTTCACCATGCGTTGACAGTCGCGCGACAGGAATCCTTCGCGCTGCAGCCTTCGGTAGAGGAATTTCGTGTAGCGCTCGTTGTGCTTCGACAGCCGGGCGTTGTGAATCTCGAGGTCGTAGCCGCCGAGCCCGGCGTTGCGCATGGTCTCCTCGATGCGCTCCTCGCGGCCGATCAGCACCGGCGTGCCGTAACCGGCGTTGAGGAAGGAGATCGCCGCGCGGATGACGCGCTCCTCCTCGCCCTCGGCAAAGACCACGCGGCGCGGATTGGCGCGCACCCGCTCGAAGATCTGCTGCATCGCCGACGCCGTGGGATCGAGCCGGGCGGAGAGCTCCTTCTCGTAGCCCGCCAGATCGGCCATGGGCTTGCCGGCCACGCCCGTCTCCATGGCCATCTTGGCCACGGCGCGCGGCACGGCGACGATGAGGCGCGGGTCGAAGGGCGCCGGAATGATGTATTCCGGTCCATAGCGCAGTCGCCGTCCGGAATAGGCCCGGTCCACCTCGTCGGGCACGTCCTCGCGCGCCAGCGCCGCCAGGGCTTCCGCCGCGGCCACCTTCATCTCCATGTTGATCGTCGAGGCGCGCACGTCGAGCGCCCCGCGGAAGATGTAGGGGAAGCCGAGGACGTTGTTGACCTGGTTCGGATAGTCCGAGCGCCCGGTGGCCATGATGGCGTCGTCGCGCACCTCGCCCACCTCCTCCGGCGTGATTTCCGGATCCGGGTTGGCCATGGCGAAAATGATCGGCTTGTCGGCCATGGAGGCGACCATCTCCTTGGTGACCGCGCCCTTGACAGAGAGGCCGAAGAAGACGTCGGCGCCCTTGATCGCCTCGTCGAGCCCACGCGCCTCTGAGGGCACGGCGTGCGCCGATTTCCACTGGTTCATGCCCTCTTCGCGGCCCTGATAGATGACGCCCCGGGTATCGCAGAGCACGACGTTCTCGTGCTTCGCGCCCATTGCCTTGACCAGTTCCGCGCAGGCGATGCCGGCCGAACCGGCCCCGTTGATGACGATGCGCGTATCGGCGATGTCGCGTTCGGTCAGATGCAGGGCGTTGATCAGACCGGCGCCGGCGATGATGGCCGTGCCGTGCTGGTCGTCGTGGAACACCGGAATGTCCAGCAGCTCCTTCAGCCGCTGCTCGATGATGAAGCAGTCCGGCGCCTTGATGTCCTCCAGGTTGATGCCGCCGAAGGAGGCCCCCAGGAAGCGCACGCAGTTGACGAACTCGTCCACGTCGGCGGTATCCACCTCGAGGTCGATGCCGTCGACGTCGGCGAAGCGCTTGAACAGCACGGCCTTGCCTTCCATCACCGGCTTCGAGGCGATTGCACCCAGATTGCCCAGCCCAAGGACCGCGGTGCCATTGGAGACGACGGCGACGAGATTGCCCTTGGCCGTGTAGTCGTAGGCCAGCAGCGGATTCTCGTAGATGCGCTGGCAGGGGACCGCGACGCCCGGCGAATAGGCGAGCGACAGGTCGCGCTGCGTGGTCAGCGGCTTGGTCGGCTGGATCTGCAGCTTGCCGGGGCGGCCGCTGGAATGCAGCGCCAGCGCCTCTTCCGCCGTTGTATGCGTGGTGTCGTCGCTCATGACTTTCCTACCTCGTCGCGCGCGAGTCCGACGGTCGTCCGCGCCGGGCGGCTCACGACGCCGCTTTGCGCGGCCGGGTGTGCGTGTGCACGTCCTGTCCGCGGTTGCGCTCCAGGATTTCGCGGGCCTTGGCCTGCTGTTCTTCGTCGGGCGCGTAGACCCACACGAGCAGCGCGCCGTTCTTCAGGGCCTCGGCGAAGGCGTGAGTGTGCGGCGTCGCCCGGATTTCCTCGAAGGCGCGGTGCAGCGCAGCGCCCGTCAGTCCCGCCGCGGTGAGCCCGGCCACCGCCGAGCCCACCGGGCCGGCGGCCAGCGCGATCAGGCCGGCGGCGGTGATCGGGCCGATATAGGTGACCTCGCCCACCATGCCTGTCAGCGTGTCGCGCCACGCGGTATCGGGGTCGCCGGCGGCCTCCAACGATTCGTGGGTGTCGAGCACCGAGATGTCCTCGTGCCCAAAGCCGGCTTCCTGAAGCTGCTTCACGGCCTCCTGAAAATTCTCCCGCGTGGAGAAGCGGCCGACCACCTCGGTGACGCTGGTTTCGCTCATATTCGACTGTCCGCTGCTGCTCTGGATCGTGCGTTGGTGTGGGCGTTTCCTCTTTGTTATCAGGCTTCCCGCTCATAGCAAGCCTGTGCGATGCGCGCAAAATCCGCGGCGCCGACTCCGCATTCGCCGCGGCAATGCCTCATCCGGCTATCGCGGGGCGTCGCCGCCTGTGCTATCGAGGTGGCCTCACCACCCCATGACCAGAAGCCAGCAGGCGGGGCGGCCCATTGCCCGACAGCACCCCCGACAGCACCCCCGACAGCACGCCCAACAGCACCTTGGAGACCAAAGGCCAAGGCGCGGAGGCCGGCGCGGCCTCGCCGGCCGGCAAGGCGGGCGCCACGCCGAGGATGGCGCAGTATCTCGAGATCAAGCGCGCCCATCCGGATTGCCTGTTGTTCTATCGCATGGGGGACTTCTACGAGCTGTTCTTCGACGACGCCGTGGCCGCGGCCGAGGCGCTCGACATCACGCTGACGCGCCGCGGCCAGCACCAAGGCGCCGACATTCCGATGTGCGGCGTGCCGGTGCACTCTGCCGAAGGCTATCTGGCGCGGCTGATCCGCAAGGGCTTCAAGGTTGCCATTTGCGAGCAGACCGAAGACCCGGCCGAAGCGAAGAAGCGCGGCGGCAAGGCGCTGGTGAAGCGCGAGGTGGTGCGCCTCGTCACCCCCGGCACGCTTACCGAGGACGAGCTGCTGGATGCCCGCGCGCACAACTATCTGGCCGCCCTGGCGGAGGCCGGCGGCCGGCTGGGCCTGGCCTGGCTGGACATCTCCACCGGGGATTTCTTCAGCCAGGCGCCGGCCGAGCCGGACCTGGCCGCAGCTTTGGCGCGGCTGAACGCGGGCGAGATTCTGATCTCCGAGAAGCTGCTGCAAAAGGACGGCCTGTTCGAGGTTTTCAACGATTGGAAGGCCGTGCTCTCGCCCCTGCCCAGCGCGCGATTCGATTCCAGCAACGCCGAGGCGCGCCTGAAGGCGCTCTACGACGTCGCCGCGCTGGACGCCTTCGGCGATTTCACCCGCGCCGAGCTCGCCGCCGCCGGCGCGCTGGTGGATTACGTCGAACTGACGCAGAAGGGCCGCATCCCGCGCCTGGCGCCGCCGCGGCAGGTGGCGCTCGACGCGGTGATGGAGATCGACCCGGCGACCCGCCGCTCGCTGGAGGTGACGCAGGCGCTGGCCGGCGGGCGGCGCGGCAGCCTGCTGGGCGCCATCGACCGCACGGTTACCGGGGCCGGCGCGCGCCTGCTGACTCAGCGGATATCCGCGCCGCTTACCGGGCCCGTGGCGATTGCCGAGCGTCTCGACGCGGTCGACTACCTGCGCGGCGAGGAGGATTTGCGCGCTGAGCTGCGTGCGCGCCTGAAGCGCACGCCGGATGTGGAGCGTGCGCTGTCGCGACTCACCGTGGGCCGCGGCGGGCCGCGCGACCTGGCCGCGGTGCGCGACGCGCTCGTCGAGGCGACGGCGATGCGGGGCCTGCTCTCTGCCGACGGCCTTGCCGCGCCGCCCGCGCTCTTGGAGCACGCCGCCGAAAAGCTGGGACGTCATGACGGGCTCATCGACCGGCTGACCCGCGCGCTGGCGCCGGACCTGCCCTATCTGGCGCGCGACGGCGGCTTCATCGCGCCCGGCTACGCGCCGGATCTGGACGAGCTCGTCAAGCTGCGCGACGACTCCCGCCGCCTGATCGCCAACCTGCAGGCCAGGTACGCCAAGGAGACCGGCATCACTTCCCTGAAGATCCGGCACAACAACGTGCTGGGCTACTACGTGGAGGTGACGCCCAGCAATGCCGACAAGCTGCCCGCCGGCCCGGACGAGCCCTTCATCCATCGCCAGACGCTGGCCAGCGCCGTGCGCTACACCACGGTGGAGCTGAGCGAGCTGGAGCGCAAGATCGCCTCGGCGGCGGAAAAGGCGCTGGCCATCGAGCAGCAGCTCTTCGCCGATCTGGTCGGCGAGGTGACCACCCGCGCCGAGCCGGTGGCCGCCGCCGCCCGGTCGCTTGCGGAGATCGACGTCGCCGCCGGGCTGGCCGAGCTGGCGGCGGAGAAGCGCTGGTCCCGGCCCAAGGTGGACGCTTCACGCGCCTTCCATATCGAGGCCGGCCGCCATCCGGTTGTCGAGGCCGCGCTGGAGGCCGAGCAGGCCGGCGGATTCGTCGCCAATGACTGCGATCTGGGCGAGGAGGGCTTCATCTGGCTGGTGACCGGCCCCAACATGGCCGGCAAGTCCACCTTCCTCAGGCAGAACGCGCTGATCGCCATCCTGGCGCAGGCGGGGTCCTTCGTGCCGGCCGCGGGCGCCCACATCGGCGCGGTCGATCGCCTGTTCAGCCGGGTGGGCGCGGCCGACGACCTGGCGCGCGGGCGCTCCACCTTCATGGTGGAGATGGTGGAGACGGCGACCATCCTGAACCAGGCGAGCGCGCGCTCGCTGGTCATCCTCGACGAAATCGGCCGCGGCACCGCCACCTTCGACGGCCTGTCCATCGCCTGGGCCTGCGTCGAGCACCTGCACGAGGTCAACCGCTGCCGGGCGCTCTTCGCCACGCACTACCACGAGCTGACGGCGCTGGCGGCGAAGCTGGAGGGTCTCTCCAACCACACCATGCGGGTGAAGGAATGGGAGGGAGAGGTGGTCTTCCTGCACGAGGTGGCGCCGGGCGCGGCCGACCGTTCCTACGGCGTGCACGTGGGCCGGCTGGCGGGCCTGCCGGCGGCGGTGGTCAGCCGCGCGGAGGAGGTGCTGCACCTGCTGGAGAAGGGCGAGCAGGGCTCCGCCCTGACGCGTTTGGCCGACGACCTGCCGCTGTTCTCCGCCACCGTGAAGCAGGCCGCCGCCGCGCCCGAGGCCCAAGGGCCCTCGCCCGCCGAGAGGCGGCTTTCCGAGATCAACCCGGACGAGCTCACGCCCAAGCAGGCGCTGGAGCTTCTCTACGAGCTGCGCGGCCTGCTGCGAGGGGACTAGCCGAATGCCGTGCCCGGCCGTAGTTCTGGAATGTATCTCCTCACTTTGAGAGGGCGCGAAAGCGCCGTCTCGAAGGGACATATCCACCCCCCACGCCAGCGTTTGACAATTTCATACAAAAATCCATGCGCCGCGGCCACGGCCATGCGCCAACAATGCGCGTATTGTTCTACTTTCGCGTGCGCCGAAGAAACTGGAAGAGAGCCGCAATGAGAATCCCGACCATCGTCTTCGCACTTCTCGTCATTGCGATCGCGCCCGACCCGGCGCGGGGCGAGGTCGCCAGTCACCGCGCCCTCTACGAGTTGGACACGAATGGAGAGTCGACCGGGGGCTTGGAGATAACCGGTGCCGTGCAGACTAGTTTGGCGCTCGGCTGCGGATATATCAGACAAGAGTTTGGCATGATGGTTTCCGCAGCTGTGGACGGACAGTGGAACTTAGCGCGTGACGTTTACTTAAATTATGTGATTCAGGAGTCCTCGGATCATCGGCGAGGTAGCGGCCACTTTTCGGTTGTCTACGAGGCGGCGGCGGACAACACGTCTGTTCTGCCCGAACCAATTGCATTCGATTTTACCTACGAACGAATGGAGGACGGCGCGCTTTTGGTGGAGCATTACACGGATGACGAGCCATTCCCTAAGCGGCAACGTGCGGATGTTTTGACGCCTATCGCGGCATATCTCGAAGAACTTGATCGAGTGCGCAACGGGTCTGGGGAGTGGGCCATTCGCTATTTCGACCCGATGAGTATGAGCTTGTTGACCCGACGGTTTTCGCCGCCGCAGCCACAACCTCTTCCGAGGGGAGTCGAAGATCCTGACGGTATCTTAGACGGACAGAAACACTGGGAATACATGGTCGAGGAGATTTTCACAAACCTCGGCAGCGTGCCTGCGCGCTATGGCCTGAGCGGAAATGGCGTGATGACTCTCATGAGCTTCGACGCTTTCGGGCTCGGCGCTCTGCAGTTTCGCCTCACCCGCGTCGAGGACGCGCCATTTCCGGGCTGCGGTTGACGGCTCTCCACGCCCGGACAGCCGTTCAACAAATTCTGATGAATTCCGGATGATGCCCGGGACGGCCTTGTTATGACGCGTGGTTCGTCGGCTTCGCGCTTTCCAGGGTTTTGCGAGGCCCTGGCTTTGGGCCGCACGACGCTCCAAAGGCTTCCACGCAAGGCTGCGATGGCGACGCGCTGCTGCAAGAGGCTGCTCGCAGGCGATCTCTCCGCCCTGTTGCATATCGGCGCGTCCGGCGAAAGCTATGCCCGCGGGTTGCTCTACGATCTGCGCGGCGGACGCGGCCCCGAGGGGCGGGCAGCGGCCAGTTTCGAACCAACCACCTGCGCGCGCTCTCCGACACTTTCTTACAATTCGAGCCTGAGTGTTGCCGCCCCCTGGCTTTAGACTCGCTCTGAGCCGGAATTGCCTATTTTGGGGGCCGCTGTTCTGATGAAACGCTTCGCGCAGGCTGCTGCGCTAGCCTCGGCACTCCTATGCGGCGCCGCAGCCTGGGCGTCCGGCGCCGAGTTGGTGGGCCACAAGGCGAACTACGACTTCGAGGTTTCGGGCCTGCCCGGCGCCGAGGCGATCGGCAGCATGGAAATCGCGGCGCTGCGCCTCTGCCGCGGCTGGCGGCTGGTGCTGGCCGCGGACATTCGCATCCGGGGCGAGAGCCAGGGACAGCCGGTGGACCTGCGCGTCCAGACCACGGAGCTTACCGAGGAGCTCTTCGATCACACCATGGCCGGCTACAAGACCGCCTTTGCCATGGGGCACCAGAGCGAGGAAGCCGAGGGCCGCCTGATGCGCCAGCCGGGCGGCGCGATCGTCTTCGACCTGACGCGCAACGGCCAGAAACTGACCCTGCCGGTTAACGCCGACACGCTGTTTCCCCTACAGGCGACGCAGAAGCTGCTCGAGCTTCTGGAGTCCGGCCGCTCCGCCTTTGCCATCAAGACCTTCTCGCCAAGACTGCATTCCGCCGTCCAGATGGAGGTCTGGGACATTCGCCGCGCGCAGGCCCCCGCGGGTGTCGAGGATCCGGCCGGTTTGCTCGCCGGCGTTCCCGTATGGGACTACTCAGCGGTCGTCACCACGCATCAGGGTGAATCCTCCGACGCCAGCGGCGGGCACGCGGCAAACGGTATTTCCACGGCTCTGACGCTCAAGCTGATCTCCGGCCTCAAGCTCTCGGCAACGCTCGCCGAGGTG
Source organism: Rhodovibrionaceae bacterium (assembly GCA_033722755.1). Classification (GTDB taxonomy): domain Bacteria; phylum Pseudomonadota; class Alphaproteobacteria; order Kiloniellales; family Rhodovibrionaceae; genus JAWVYK01. Next base: position 8,526 of record JAWVYK010000041.1, read on the forward strand.
GAGCCGCTGCAGCCCAAGGTCTGTGAGTAGCGGCGTCCTATCGCCAAACCCTTCGAGGTGCCGGCAGACGCCCGTTCTTCAGGACGCCGGGTGTGACGCATGCCCCTCAGAAGGCTGAAACAGCAGCCGCGCCGAAGGATCGGGACGCCGCATTCCAGGCAGGCAATTCGGTAAACAAAATCCTGCATTTCAACTTTTCGGATAGCCGTCCCGCGGGACGAAGTCGGGCGAAATCGGGCGCCGCGGCGTCCGGGCGATGCGGACCTCACGCAATTTTCACTTAAAATATAATGTAAAATCGTGAAAACTGCGCTGGCACGGGGCGGCCGTTGCGGTCTTCCTGGTTGCGCCGTTCGTGGCTCGCGCAGCCTCTTTCGGCATGCGGCGGCGCTATGGCTCTCTTGCGAGGATAGCGCGTTCATGCCGCCTTAGTTTATGTTTTTTTGATGTGAGAACCGGACAAAAGGACGGGCGACATGATCGAGAGGGGCAGATGCGGCGAGCCATGGCCCGGACGCGCGGTGGTCCTTTCCCTGGCGATGAGCGGGGCTCTGGCCTTCGGCGGTGCGCCTGCCGCGGCCGAGTTGCTGGACCATCACGCGGTCTACGAACTGACGTTGGAAGGCGCGCCGCCCGACAGTGCGGAGGGCCGGGCGGAAATCCTCGTGAGGCGCACCTGCGAGCAATGGAATTATGTCTTCTTTCTCGACATGACCGCGGGCGAGGGTCTCGACGCGACCCATGTGGAGTTGCGCCAGGATTTCGCCGAGGCGCTCAACCACTCGGTCATGGCGTTCCGCACGCGGCTGGCCACCGGCGATACCGGCGCGAGCCGGGTGGAGGGTCAGGTCGTCTTCACCGATGGGGAGAACCCCGCCAAGGTGACGGTCCAGCGCGACCAGCAGGCGCCGCGAAGCGCGGAACTGCCGGCGGAGACCATCGGCAAGGTGCAGTCGATCCTGGGGCTGACCGACGCCTTGGGCCAGGGCGCGCAGCGGGCGGAGTTCACGGTGTTCGACACGCGTGCGCTCAAGGCGCGCCTGGTTGAGGTGGCGGCCGCAGCCGAGCCCCTGCCCGGTCCCCGTGACACGGTGAGCGCGCCTCCCGGCCAGTCCTGGCCCCTGGTGATGACCTTGACCGATCAGCAGGAGACCGACCGTCGGGTCCTCAATCTGCACGAAAGCGGGGTGATCCTGTGGTTTCGCAGGTCACTGGGCACGGGCGTGGAGGTGACCGGGCAACTGATCGACCTCGATCTCTCCGAACGCGCGGATTGCGGCTAGGCGCCGGGCCGTTACGGCCGCGGGGCGGGCAGGGTGCGCACCTGCCGCTCGCCCAGCGCGTTGCCGACGATGATCTCGATGCGCCAGCCCGCCGCCGAGCGCTGGTAGGATTCCGGGTCGGGAATCGGAATGCGCGCGACGACCTCCTTGCCTTCCTCCACGCCGCGGCCCGAATCGCGCTTGGTAAAGACGGGCACCGCGATGCCGACGCCGGAGCGCACATGACCCGAGGAGCCGCCCAGCACGCCGACGCTGATGCGGGGCTGCGCCAGGGTGTCGCCTCCGGTGATGCGTTTGTGCTCGAGCGTCTCGACCGGCCGCGCGCTCTCACCCGCCGGGCCGACGAGGCGGATGCTCTCCACGCTTTCCGCCGGCTCCAGGCCAAAGATGCTGACTTCCACCGTCTCCCGCTGCTCGCCGACCAGGGTCGCCTCGATTTGCCACGCCGCCGCCGGCGCCGGCGGCTCGCTTTTTGCGCAGCCCACGAGCGCAAGCGCCAGCAGCGGCGCCGCGGTCAGCACGCGCCACGGCGTGACCATTCGTACCGGCTGTCTTCGCCACGACATGATATGGGCCCCCGTTCCCCTTGGCCGTTTTCCGTGCGCGGATTCGCCCGGGCCATCCCTTGCCCGGCATTCCGGTGAGGCTCGCACGGCGACAGTGAAGCTGCCATACTTGCCAGGCGAGTCAACGCACAACGGCGCGAGCGCGCTTGCCAAGCGGCGGGCGCGAGCGCATGTGATGGGACATGGACGGCGCGACACTCACATCGGCGGCCAAGGGCGAAGCGGCGCTGAAAAACCGTCGGGCGATTCTCGACCGGCGCGCGCTGCAGCGCCAGATCGACGCGATCGCCGCGCGCAAGCTGTCCGAGGCGGAAACCCGCGCCGAGGTGCTGGAGTGCCTGCGCGGGGCGCTTGAAGAGGGCCGCGCGGAAGTGCGCCGGCGGTTCGAGGAGGGCGCGTCGGGCACGCTTGTGGTGCGGGCCAGCGCGTTTCTCGTCGACCAGCTGATCCGGGTGGTCCACGATCACGTGACGGTGCACCGTTATCCCTTGGCCAATCCTTCGACCGGCGAGTTGCTGTCCATCGTCGCCGTGGGCGGCTACGGCCGCGGCGAGCTGGCGCCACAGTCGGATATCGATCTCCTGTTCCTGCTGCCCTACAAGATGACGCCGCGCAGCGAGCAGGTGGTCGAGGAAATCCTCTATTTTCTCTGGGACCTGGGCTTCAAGGTGGGCCACGCAGCGCGCAACGTGGACGAGTGCATCCGCCAGGCCAAGGCGGACCATACCATCTGCACCAACCTGCTGGAGGCCAGGTGGCTCTGGGGCGACCAGGGCCTCTACCGCGAGCTGAGGGCGCGTTACCGGCGCGAGGTGCAATCCGGCGGCGCCACCCGCTTCATCGAAGCCAAGCTGAAAGAGCGCGACGCGCGCCATCGCCGGCTGGGCGATTCGCGCTATCAGCTCGAGCCCAACATCAAGGACGGCAAGGGCGGCCTGCGCGACCTGCACACCCTGTTCTGGATCGCCAAGTTCATCTACGGCGTGAGCGACGTCTCGCGGCTGGTGGAGCGCGGCGTCTTCACCCGCGCCGAGGTGAAGCTCTTCGAGAAGGCGCAGGGCTTCCTGTGGACGCTGCGCTGTCACCTGCACTATCTGACGGCCCGGCCCGAGGAGCGGCTGACCTTCGACCTGCAGCAGCGCATCGCGCCGCTGATGGGCTATACCGAGCACGCCGGCACCAAGGCCGTCGAGCGTTTCATGAAGCACTATTTCCTCGTCGCCAAGGACGTGGGCGATCTGACCCGCATCTTCTGCGCGACGCTGGAAGCGGAGCACGACCGGCGCTCGGGATTCCGCATGCCGATACTGCGCCGCAAGCGGCAGGTCGAAGGCTTCCGCGTCGAGGGCGACCGTCTTTCCGTCGAATCGCCGGAGCACTTTCACGAGCGCCCGGTAGACCTGCTGCGCATCTTCCAGGTGGCCCAGGCCAACGATCTGGACATCCATCCAAGGGCGCTGCTCTGGATCACTCAAAACCTTAAGCTGATCGACAGGAACCTGCGCGAGAATGCGGAGGCCAACCGCATCTTCCTGGACATTCTGACCTCTCGCGCCAATCCGGAAACCGCGCTCAGACGGATGAACGAGGCCGGCGTCTTCGGCCGCTTCATCCCCGATTTCGGCCGTGTCGTCAGCCAGATGCAGTTCAATATGTACCACCACTACACGGTGGACGAGCACACCATATTCGCCATCGGCATCCTGCACGCCATCGAGGAAGGCCACCTCGCCGAGGAGGCGCCCATCGCCACCGAGGTGATCCACAAGGTGATCTCCCGCCGGGCGCTCTACGTCGCCGTGCTGCTGCACGATATCGCCAAGGGCCGCGGCGGCGACCATTCCGAAATCGGCGCGCGAATCGCTCACAAGCTGTGCCCGCGCCTGGGCCTCAGCGAGGAGGAGACGGAGACCGTCGCCTGGCTGGTGCTGCACCACCTGGCGATGAGCGCCACCGCCTTCAAACGCGACCTGGACGACTACAAGACCATCCGCGATTTCGCCGACCTTGTGCAATCGATCGAGCGCCTGCGCCTGCTTCTGGTGCTCACCGTGGCGGATATTCGCGCCGTCGGCCCCAACGTCTGGAACAACTGGAAGGCGGCGCTGTTGCGCGACCTCTACTGGCGCTGCGAGGAGATGCTCTCCGGCGGGCTGATGACAGAAGGCCGGGAGACCCGCGTGGCTGCCCAGCAGGAGGCGCTCGCCGCAGAGCTACGCGACTGGTCGGCCGATGATCTAGAGCACCACCTGGAGCGCGGATATCCGTCCTACTGGCTGTCCCACGATGTCGAGACGCTGGCCCGCCACGCCCGCATGGTCCGCCAAGCCGAGCGCGAAGCCCGGCCGCTGACCGTGGAGACCCGGGTGGACAGCTACCGCGAGGTCACCGAGCTCACCATCTACACCGCCGACCATCCGGGCCTGTTCAGCCGCATCGCCGGGGCCATGGCCGTGGCGGGCGCCAGCGTCGACGCCGCCCGGATCGAGACCTTGCGAAACGGCATGGCGCTGGACACGTTCTGGATTCGCGACGCCGCGGGGGGACCCTTCGACCGGCCCGACAAGCTGGCCAAGGTCTCGGCGGCCATCGAACGCTCGCTGGCCGGGCGCATGCGTCCGATGCAGGAGCTGGAATCGCGGCGCTCGGCGGTGCCCAGCCGCTACAAGGTGTTCAAGGTCGCCCCGCGCGTTCTGATCGACAACCGCGCCTCCAACCGCCACACGGTGATCGAGGTCAACGGCCGCGACCGGCCGGGCCTGCTCTACCAGATCACGCTGGCGCTGACGAAGTGCAACCTGATGATCCACTCGGCACTGATCTCCACCTATGGCGAGCGCGCCGTGGACGCCTTCTACGTGCAGGATGCGCTGGGCTCCAAGATCACCCAGGAGGCCAAGCTGAAGCGCATTCGCCAGCGCTTGCTCGAGGCCTTGGGCGATCCGGAATGCAAGCCCGCCAAGCCGGAGAAGACGCCGCCCAAGAAGGCGGCGGCCGCCAAGCCGCGCAAGACCGGCGGGCGGGCGAAGAAGGCCAAGGCCGAAGGCCGCGCGGCGGAATAGCTGCGCCGATTTTGCGCCGAACCCCTCAAGTTTCGTCCTTCCGAAAATCGCCGCAATGATCTAGAGACTGCGGGCCATGGCGCTCGTCCGATCCATCGCCACCGTCGGCGGCTACACCGGTATCAGCCGCATCACGGGCTTTCTGCGCGACATCCTGATCGCCTCGGCCATCGGTGCATCGCCCGTCGCCGACGCCTTCTTCGTCGCCTTCCGCTTTCCGAACTTCTTCCGGCGCATCTTCGGCGAGGGCGCGTTCAACGCGGCCTTCGTGCCCCTTTTCGCCCGGCGGCTGGAGAGCGAGGCGGCCAAGGCGGCGGGCGCGGGCGGCGACAGCCGCGAGGAGGCACGGCGCTTCGCCGAGGATACGCTTGCGGTGATGCTGCTGGTGCTGCTGCCGCTCTCGGCGCTGATCATGGCGGCGATGCCCTGGCTGATGTACGTGATCGCGCCGGGATTCGTGGACGAGCCGGCGAAGTTCGATCTCACCGTCGACCTGACGCGCATCACCTTTCCTTACCTGCTGTTCATGTCGCTCTTCGCGCTTCTGGGCGGCGTGCTGAACTCGATCTACCGCTTCACCGCGATGGCGGCAGCGCCGATCCTGCTGAACGTCTTCTTCATCTTCACTCTGCTGGCCCTGGTGCCGTTCTTCGACCGGCCCGGGCACCTGCTCGCCTGGACCGTCGCCGCCGCCGGGGCCGCGCAGTTCCTGATGCTGGCGCTTGCCTGCGCGCGCGCCGGCATGCCGCTTTCCCTGCCGCGGCCGCGGCTCAACGACGGCACGCGCCGGCTGTTCAAGCTGATGGTGCCGGGCGTGCTGTCGGCCGGCGCGCTGCAGGTCAATCTGGTGGTCGGCACCATCATCGCCTCGATGCAGGCCGGGGCGGTCAGCTACCTCTACTACGCCGACCGGGTCTACCAGTTGCCGCTGGGTCTGATCGGCATTGCATTCGGCATCGTTCTGCTGCCGGATCTTTCGCGCAAGCTGCGCGCGGGCGAGGACGCAGCGGCGCGCGACAGCCTGAATCGCGGCCTGGAGCTGGCCATGCTGCTGACCCTGCCGGCGACCGCGGCGCTGATCGTCATACCCTGGGAAATCATCGTGGTGCTGTTCGAGCGCGGGGCCTTCGCCGCGGAGGCCAGCGAGGCGACGGCCGC
>JAWVYK010000042.1:0-14528 GCA_033722755.1 Rhodovibrionaceae bacterium
CTCGGCGCCGAGACGATCGAGGCGTGGGCCCAGGCCCGTCCTGTGGTCAGCGTAAATTCGCCTGCAGGACGCGTGCTCATCGAGCACGGCAGCAACGGACTGCTGGTGCCGGGAGGTGACGGACAGGCACTGGCCGAAGCGATCATCGCGCTGGCGGACGATCGTGCATCGGCCTTGCATATGGCGCTGGCCGGACGGCAGTGTTACGAGGCCAGCTTTGGCGAGCGCGGCGTCGTCGACGCCTACGGGGAGCTGTTCGCCCGTTTAGCCCGCGAAGCGCCACGCGGCCAGTCGGCCTCGGACAACCCGGCGCAGACTCACCAGGGGATCGAAGGAAGCAAGAATGGCTGAACGCTACGACCTGATTGTCGCCGGCGGGCAAGTGGCGACGCCGGGCGGCCTCGTCGAAACCGACGTCGGCGTGCGCGCGGGCAGGGTGGCTGCCATCGGCGACCTGGCCGCCGACAGCGCGGCCGAGCGGCTGGAAGCGCACGGACTGACGGTTCTGCCGGGCGTGATTGACACCCAGGTTCATTTCCGCGAACCGGGACTGGAGCACAAGGAGGACCTGGAAAGCGGGACCCGCGCGGCGGCGATGGGCGGCGTGACCACGGTCTTCGAGATGCCGAACACCTCGCCTTCGACGCTGAGCGCGGAGGCGATCGAAGACAAGCTCAACCGTGCCCGGGGGCGCGCCTGGGTCGATCATGCCTTCTTCATGGGCGCAGCCGCGGAGAACGTGCAGCAGCTGCCGGAACTGGAACGTCTGCCCGGCGTCTGCGGGGTGAAAATCTTCATGGGCTCGTCCACCGGCAGCCTGCTGGTCGACGACGACGAAACGCTGGCGGAGGTATTGCGGGCCGGCTGCCGCCGCGTCGCCGTTCATGCCGAGGACGACGCGCGCCTGCGCGAGCGCCTGCAGCTCGTGCGCGACGGCGCCAGCGTGGATCAGCATCCCGTCTGGCGCGACGAGGAAACCGCGATCAAGGCCACGCAGCGCCTGATGCGCTTGGCGCGTCAGGCCGGGCGGCCGGTGCACGTTCTGCACGTGACCACGGCCGAGGAGATGGAAATTCTGGCCCAGCACAAGGATCTGGTGACGGTCGAGGTCACGCCGCAGCACCTAACGCTGGCCGCGCCCGAGTGCTACGAGGAGCACGGCACCTTCGCACAGATGAACCCGCCGATCCGCGATGCCCGCCACCGCGACGGCCTGTGGCGGGGCGTGGCTGCAGGCGTGGTCGATGTCGTGGGCTCCGACCATGCGCCGCACACGCGCGAGGAGAAGGCGCAGGATTATCCGCGCAGCCCCTCTGGCATGCCGGGAGTACAGACGCTGTTGCCTCTTTTGCTCGATCACATGAATGCGGGCCGCCTGACACTGCAGCGTCTCATCGATCTGACCAGTGCCGGCGCGCAGCGGATTTATCAGATTGCCGGCAAGGGCCGGATCGCGCTGGGCTACGACGCGGACTTCACCCTCGTCGACTTGGGGGCCGAGCGGGAGATCACCGGTCAGTGGCTGGCCTCGAAATGCGGGTGGTCGCCCTTCGAGGGCCGCAAGGTGAAGGGATGGCCCATGGTCACGGTCGTGCGCGGGGAAATCGTGATGCACGATGGGGAACTCCGGGGATCGCAGGCCGGCGCGCCAGTGCGCTTCGTCGACACCATGCCGGGCGGCTTGGCCGAGGCGCCATAGAACCGAAACCGCACGAATGAGCGCCGCATGGAATCCCGCGCAGCCAGAGTGATTCTGATCGCCGCCAGCCTCTTGATCACGGCCTTCTTCGCGCTGTGGGGCGTCATTGATCCGCAAGGCATGGCGGCCTGGGCCAGAACCGTGACGACCCGCGCTTTCGAAAGCCGCGGCTGGTTCATCATGCTGACGGTCACGGCGATCCTCGTGGGGTGCATCCTGCTGGCCGTCTCGCGGTTCGGCCGCGTGCGTCTCGGCCCTGACGATTCCAAACCGGAGTTTTCCACCCTGAGCTGGCTGGCGATGCTTTTCTCCGCCGGCATGGGGGTGGGGCTGCTGTTCTGGGGCGTCGCCGAGCCGGTGTCGCACCACATCTTCATATCCGAGTTCCAGCCCCCGCGGGAGGCGGCGGTTTCGGCGCTGTTCGTCACCAATTTTCATTGGGGCATGCATGCCTGGGCGATCTATGCGGCCACCGGCCTGGCCGTGGCTTATTTCGGATTCCGCCGGGGCGAGGGCACGCTGATCAGCGGAGCCTTCCTCAACACCTTTCCGGACGACCGCTGGGCAGGCGTGGTGGGATGGCTGGCCAACCTGGTCGCCATCGTCGCCGTGGCGATCGGCGTGGCCGGATCGGTGGCCATGGGCGTGTTTCAGGTGGAGCGCGGCGCGCAGGAGGTGGTCGGCGCCGCGCCGGGCGAGCTCACCATGTTCGTCTTCGCGCTGCTGTTCGTCGGCTGGATGGTCCCGCTGATGGTTGACCTGCGCCGCGGCATGGCGGTGATCGCCAATGCGACGATGCTGGGCGCCGTGGCGCTTATGCTGTTTATCCTGCTCGCCGGGCCCACGCACTACATGATGAACTCCATCACCGAATCCGTCGGGATTTACCTGTGGAACGCCTTCGAACACGGCCTTCGCCTTTTCACGTTCGGCGACTGGCGTACGCGCGAATGGTTCCGCGAATGGACGCTCACCTACATGGTGTGGTGGATCGCCTGGGCGCCGTTCGTCGGCGTCTTCATAGCCCGCATCTCGCGCGGGCGGACGATCCGCGAGTTCGTCCTGGGCGTCATTCTCGTGCCCACAGTGTTTTCGGTGATGTGGTTCGGCGTGTTTGGCGGCGCGGCCTTCAATTTGATCTTCGACCGGCTGAGCAATCTATCCTTCATCGTGGAGAATGATCTGGAAGCCGCCCTGTTCCACATGCTCTCGGTCTACCCGCTGGGTGCCGTGACGCGCGTGGTGGCCGCCGTCATTGCGTTTCTTTTCGTGATCACCAGCGTCGTCAGCGCCTCTTACGTGCTGGCGATGTTTACCTCCGACGGTGACCCTGACCCTCGCGTGCGCCTGAAGCTGACGTGGGGCGCGCTGCTGGGGGCATTGGGCCTGGCGATGGTGCTCTCTGGCGGGATCGAGGGCGTGCGCGCCGTCACCGCGCTGGGCGCCATGCCCTTCGTCTTCATCATCCTGATGCTGGGTGTCTGCCTCATCCGCTCGCTCAAGCGGGAGGAAGAAGGCGAATGATGGGCCCCGTAGCTGTCGATCCCGTCATCGATACCCTTATGAACGTCGCCATCGTGGCGTTCATCGGGTTCCTGATCTGGCTCTACGCGCGCAAGGACTGAGGCGTCTGGCGCGCCTTTTCCGTCTCGCAAAAAGCCGTTGATCGCCTGGCGCATGGGCCGCATGCGCCGGACCCGCTACCGTCGGCCAAGCGGGGTTGCTATGGTATGCGCAGACACCCAAATAGACGGTCAATACCGTCATCTGCTGCATACAGGAGTATTCCACCATGACGGCCTGCATCGTGGGCTGGGCGCATACGCCCTTCGGAAAGCACGAGAACGAGGACGCCGAATCCCTGATCGCCAAGGTGGCGACTCAGGCGGTCGAGGACGCCGGACTTTCACCGGAGGATGTGGACGAAATCGTCGTCGGCAACTTCAACGAAGGCTTCGAGCGCCAGGGCTTCCCGTCTTCGCTGGTGCTGCAAACCGACGAGCGCTTTCGGTTCAAGCCGGCCACACGGGTGGAGAACGCCTGCGCCACGGGCTCTGCGGCGATCCATCAGGGGCTGAAGACCATCGATGCCAAGCACGGCCGTGTCGTGCTGGTTGTCGGCGTCGAGCGGATGACGGGCCTGCCGGGCCCGGAGATCGGCGGCGTCCTGCTGAAGGCCTCCTACCTGAAAGAGGAAGGCGATATCGAGGGCGGCTTTGCCGGCGTTTTCGGACGCATCGCGCAACAGTATTTCCAGAAATACGGCGACCAGACGGAGGCGCTGGCGCGCATCGCGGCCAAGAACCATCACAACGGTGTGTCGAACCCCTATGCGCAGCTGCGCAAGGACCTGGGCTATGATTTCTGCCGCGAGGTTTCCGACAAGAACCCCATCGTGGCGGGGCCGCTGAAGCGCACCGACTGCTCGCTGGTTTCCGACGGCGCGGCTGCGTTGGTTCTGACCGACGTCGAGACCGCGCTGACGATGGACAAGGCGGTGGTGTTCCGCAGCCATGCCCACGTCAATGACTATCTGCCCATGTCGCGGCGCGAGATCATCGAGTTCGAGGGCTGCGAGGTGGCATGGAAGAAGGCCTTCGAGCAGGCCAAGGTCGGCCTCGACGACCTTTCCTTCGTCGAGACGCACGACTGCTTCACCATCGCCGAGTTGCTGGAATACGAAGCCATGGGCCTGACGCCGCGCGGGCAGGGCGCCGTAGCGGCCGTGGAGGGCTGGACACAGAAGGACGGCAAGCTGCCGGTCAACCCCTCCGGCGGATTGAAGTCCAAGGGCCATCCGATCGGTGCCACCGGCGTGTCGATGCACGTCATGGCCTCGATGCAGCTGACCCAGAGGGCCGGTGACATGCAACTCGACAACCCGAAGCTCGCCGGCGTCTTCAACATGGGCGGCGCGGCGGTGGCCAACTACGCCTCGATCCTCGAGCCGCTGCGCTAAACGGCGATCGGCGGGCTCTGCCACTCGCGACGGGGCGGCCATGGGCGATGTCATGAATCTCGGGCGGTTCCTGTCGGAAATCGCCCGGCGCCGCGCAGACGACGTCGGCCTCGTGTGGGGCGACCGGCGCTGGACGTGGCGCGAGCTCGACACCCGGGTCAACGCCGTCGTCGCCGCGCTCAAGGCGCGGGGCATCGGCAAGGGCGACCGGATTGTCGTCCACTCGCCCAACTCCAACCGCATGTTCGAAAGCACCTGGATCGCCTTCAAGCTGGGCGCGGTCTGGGTGCCGACGAACTATCGTCTTACGCCCGGCGAGGTTGCGTTCATGGGCCGGCACTCCGGCGCACGGGCCATGCTCTATCATCCCGACTATGCACAGCACGCCGACGCCGTGAAGGCGGAGTGCGACGACCTGGCTTGCGTTGTCGCGATGGACGAAGCCGGCAAAGCGCGCCCCGGCGAGCTCGCCTACGAGGACCTCGTGGAGGAGGGGCGCGGCGCGGCGCCCTGGGAGGAAGAGGTTTCCCATGGCGACGCCTGCTGGTTCTTCTACACCTCTGGCACCACGGGCCGGCCCAAAGCCGGCGTGCTCACCCACGGCCAAATGGCGTTCGTGGTCAACAATCACCTTTGCGACCTGATGCCCGGTACCGGGCCGGGCGACGCCTCGCTCGTGGTGGCGCCGCTCAGCCACGGCGCGGGCGCCCACATGCTGCCGCAGGTGGCCAAAGGCGCGAAGTCCGTGCTGCCTGCGGCCCCGCGTTTCGACGAGGACGAGTTGTGGCGGCTGGTCGAGGAGCACGGTATCTCCAACATGTTCACGGTGCCGACGATTCTGACGCGCATGGTCCGGCACCCAGCGGCGGACCGCTACGACCGCTCGTCGCTGCGCTACATCATTTATGCCGGCGCGCCAATGTACCGGGCCGACCAGAAAGAGGCCCTGGAGAAGCTGGGCAAGGTCATCGTCCAGTACTACGGTTTGGGCGAGGTCACCGGGAACATCACGGTGCTGCCGCCAGAACTGCATAGCCTGGACGATTCGGAGATGAAGGTGGGGTCCTGCGGCTATCCGCGCACCGGCATGGAAATCGCCATCAAGGATCCGGAGGGCAATCGCCTGGACCCCCACGACCAGGGCGAGATTTGCGTGCGTGGCCCGGCCGTCTTTGCCGGTTACCATGATAATCCCGAGGCCAACGCCAAGGCCCTGAAGGACGGATGGTTCCACACCGGCGACCTCGGCTACCTCGACGAAGAGGGCTTCCTCTATATCACCGGCCGCGCGTCCGACATGTATATCTCCGGCGGCGCCAACGTCTATCCGCGTGAGGCCGAGGAGGTTCTGCTCACCCATCCGGCGGTGGCCGAGGTGGCGGTGCTGGGCGTTCCCGACCCGCAGTGGGGCGAGTCCGGCGTGGCCGTCGTGGTCACGCACTCCGGCCAGCGTGCCGAGGCACGGGAGCTGCTGGATTACCTCGATGGCAAGCTGGCCAAATACAAGCGCCCTCGGCGCGTGTTCTTCTGGGACGAATTGCCGAAGTCGGGCTACGGCAAGGTGCCCAAGCATCTGATCCGCAAGGAGCTATTCGACCGCGGCGAGCTCGTCGAAGGCGAAACGGTCTAGGGAGGATCGCATGAGAACGCTGAAGCATCCCGGCGAGCCGGAAGGCCCGCGGCGCATAGGCCGCGAGGCGGCTGGGGCCGGAGAGTTCCGCATCGTCCTGCCGGAGGGCGCCGACCTGCTGAGCGACGCAACCCGAATTCTGGTCGAACGCGGCATAGAGAACGCGGCCATTCAGCTGACCGGCGGCAGCTTCTCCTCCATGCAGTATCTGACCGGGCAGCCGGATGACAGTGGGGAGCGGGTGGCCACCTATGGCGCGCCGACGTCGCTGGAGGGCCCTGTTCAGGTCGTCGGCGGCAACGCCATCCTGGGCCGCGACAGCGAAGGCGCGCCGTTGCTGCACTGCCACGCCGTCGTGGTGGACAGCGACGGCCAACTGCACGGCGGGCACCTGCCGGGCAAAGTCTGCATCGCTGGCCCCGAAGGCCTGGTCTTGCGCGTGACCGTTTTGTCCGGCGGCGGCTTCCGCGTGGCCTATGACGCAGAGACCAATTATTCCATTTTTCAGCCGTCAGAGGCGTAAAAAATGAACGATGTTCAGAATTCGGGTGGTTCCGCGGAACCGGTTGTAGAATCAGGACGTTTTGGGCGCATCTTTGCAATCCGGCTAAAGCCCAACGAGGACCTCGTGGAGGGCGTGGAGGCCGCCGCCGCCGAGCTTGGCGTCGATCATGCCGTCGTGCGCAGCGCGGTCGGCTCGCTGGTCGACGCGGCGCTCGGCTACGGCCAGGGCGACAGCCGCGCGGTGACCATGATCGAGGGGCCGGGCGTGGAAATTCTGACACTGGCTGGGGAGTTGCGGCCGGGTCGTGACGGCGCGCCGCGCGCCAACCTGCGGGGCACGGTTTCCGATTCCGATGCGAAGGTCTATGGTGGCCTCTTTCTGCGCGGGGCCAATCCGATTTGCATCACACTGGAGCTTGTGCTGCAGGAGTGGATCCCCGAGTAAGTGACATTCAATCCGGGAGCTGACCCCCATGGCCAAAGCGCTGATGCTCGAGGAGAGCGACGACAAGGTTACTGCCGGCATGACGGAGGTCGACGACGAGCAACTGAAGGAACGGCTGCCCGACGGCGACGTCACCGTCCGCGTGGAATATTCCACGCTCAACTACAAGGACGGCATGATCCTCAAAGGCATTGGCCGCCTGGTTCGCAACTATCCGCACATTCCCGGCGTCGATTTCGCCGGCACCGTGGAGGAGAGCGACAATTCCGACTTCAATCCGGGCGACAAGGTCGTACTGACGGGATGGCGTGTCGGCGAACAGCACTGGGGTGGCTATGCCGAGAAGGCGCGCGTGAAGGCGGGGTGGCTGGTGCCTCTGCCCGACGGCCTGACGACCGAGCGCGCCATGGCTATCGGCACCGCCGGCTTTACCGCCATGCTTGCCGTCATGGCGCTGGAGGATCACGGGCTGTCGCCGGAGAATGAAGGCGAGGTGCTGGTCACCGGGGCGTCAGGCGGCGTCGGCTCGATCGCGCTGGCTATTCTTGCGGAACTTGGCTACCGCGCGGCGGCAGTGACCGGCCGGCAGGAGCTCGCCGACTATCTGAAACAGCTTGGCGCGAGCGAGATCGTGGACCGCGCGGAGTTGGCCGAGCCGTCCAAGCGGCCGCTGGAATCGGAGCGCTGGTCGGGCTGCATCGACGCGGTCGGCGGCGCCATGCTGGGCCGCGTGCTCGGGCAGATGCGCTATGGCTCTTCCGTCGCGGCGGTCGGGCTTGCCGGCGGCAACAAGCTGGAGACGACGGTGCTGCCATTCTTGCTGCGCGGGGTGAATTTGCTCGGCATCGATTCGGTCATGTGCCCGCGCGAACGGCGTGAGGAGGCCTGGCGCCGGCTGGCGCGCGAGTTGCCGCAGGAGAAGCTCGAGGCGATGACCAGCCATGCGCCGTTGAGCGACTTGCCGAACCTGGCGGACGATATCCTGGCCGGGAAGGTGCAGGGCCGCCTCGTCATCGACGTGGGCGGCTAGGCCCGCTTATTCCATATCGGCGCCGCGGGATTGCGCGCAAAAGTTTCTCGCACCTGCCGTGGATCGCGTTCTTTGCGACTCCCGGCTTTTGGGCGTATTCTCCCAATAGAGCCATAGGGGGCTTGGGGGGATATGTTGAAGGCTAATGGGCCGGTGCCCGCGCCGGTCCGAACTGTTGTGAATATCTTAATCGCCGCGACGCTCGGTTTGGCCCTGCTTTCGGCGGTGGCCGCCCGGCCCGGCTTCGCCCGGGATCCGCTCTGGGACCAGCTGCCCTGGGACGAGCGTATGGGCCTGAGCTGGTACGAGGTTCAGGGGGCGAAAGGCGACGCTGAAGCGCAGTTTCGGGCCGCTCGGCTGTACGAGCTGGGCATTGACACGCAGATCGACTACGAGGCAGCGCGGCAATGGTACAAGCGCGCCGCTGAGCAGGGGCACGCGCAAGCGAGTTTCCGGCTGGCTCTGATGCTGCAGGAGGGCAGAGGCGGCGCGCGCGATCTGGCCCGTGCAGCAGAGCTCTATCAGGTTGCGGCGGCGGCCGACATTGCGCCGGCGAAATACAATCTGGCCGTCCTCAAACAGTTGGGCATTGGCGTGCCGCAGGATCCGGGAGGCGCGGTAGCGCTCTACCGGGAAGCGACGAAGGACGGCTATGCCCCCGCCGCCGTGGGCATGGCGCAGCTTCTGGCCGTCGGCTGGGAGGGCCGCCCGGCCGAGCCGGTCACCGCCTTGGCATGGGCAATCCGCGCCGAAACCATGGGCGCGCCCGACGCTTCGGCCCTGCGGCGCCAGCTCGAGGCGGGCCTGAGCGAGGGCGAGCGAGCCGAAGCCCGGCAGATGGCGAAAAACGCCGTGCGGAAAGATTAACGACCACGCCTGCGCGCCGTGCCTACGCCCGCCCGCCGTGCAAGTGGCGCTTGATCGGGCTATGTATCAGATCATCTAAAGTTTTTTGCGCGCCGCTGATGCGCGCCTTGCATCGCCGCGCCCTTCGGCGGCTATGATGGGAATCCACTGAAGTCGAGTCGCCCATGAATTTCATTCTCGCAGCACTGCGCGATAATTTGGCGGAAACCGTCCGCCTGCGCCGCTTTCTCGTAAACACATGTGCAGCGGCCCTGACCGCCGCGGGCCTTGCGCTGTTCGCGTCGTTGCCGGTTTCTGCGGGTGCAGATACGCCGCGCGTGCAAGTGGCGGCGGAGCGGGAAATCGCGCCGGTCATTGCCGCGTTGCTGGAGGACGAGGGCACGCTTCGCGATGGCGTCGGCGTGCCGCTGGATTTCTATACCCTGCAGCAGTTTTACGCCGGCCGCGATCACCAGGCGGCGTGGGTGGATGCGCTTGGGCTAACCGATGCCGGGCGGTCGGTCGTCAAGGTGCTCGCCGAGGCGGACCGGGAAGGCTTGCGCGCGGAGGACTACTTCATCGCCGACATCGCCACCCTATCGGATTCGCAAGAGCCGGCTGCTTTGGGGCAGCTGGACGTGCTGATCAGCGGCGCGCTTCTCGAATATGCCGGCGATCTGAAGCGCGGGCGCCTGGCCCCGCGGTCGATCGATCCGGAGCTGTTCCAGGCGCCGGACTCCTTTGACCGGCTGACTGAATTACGCCGATTGGCAGCCAGCCAGCGGCCCGGTGCGGACCTGCGCGACCTGGCGCCGGCCTTGCCGGAGTATCGTCGGCTGCGCCGCGCCCTGGCGCATTATCGCGAGATTGAGGCCGCCGGCGGCTGGCCCGGATTACCGGAAGGCGAGACCCTGAAGGAAGGCATGCGCGACCCGCAGGTGGCGGTGTTGCGCCGGCATTTGACCGTCACCGGCGATCTTTCGGTCAGCAGCAACGATGCGGAGCTGTTCGATTCAGGACTGACGCAGGCGGTCATGCGCTATCAGCGGCGCCTCGGCCTGGACGCAGACGGCGTCGTCGGTCCGGCCACCCGCGCCCAGCTCAACGTTCCCGTGAATACCCGCATCGGGCAAATCGTGTTGAACATGGAGCGCTGGCGCTGGATGCCCGAGGACCTGGGCGAGCGCTATGTCCTCGTCAATCTGGCGGGCTTCGAGCTGGAGGTGGTGGAATTCGGCTCGGTGCACCTCGCCATGAAGGTTGTCGTCGGCCGACCCTACCGGCGCACGCCGGTCTTCAGCGACACCATCTCCTATCTGGAAGTCAATCCGACCTGGACGGTGCCGCCGACGATCTTGCGCGAGGACATCCTGCCTAAGCTGCGCAAGGACCCTGGCTATCTGGCGGAAAACAACATGAAGCTCTATCACGGCTGGGACGCCAGTGCGCCGGCGCTCGACCCGGCCGGCATCGATTGGCAAAGCGTGCCGCCGCGCGCCAATCCCTACCGGATCGTGCAGGCCCCAGGACCAAAGAACGCGCTCGGCCGCATCAAGTTCATGTTCCCGAACAAGTATCAGGTCTACCTGCACGATACGCCCTCGCGAGAGCTGTTCAGCCGGCCCGCCCGGGCGTTCAGTTCAGGCTGCATCCGCGTCGAGCGGCCCATGGAACTGGCCGATTATCTTCTCGGCGCCAATGCCGACTGGGACCGCAGCCGCGTGGAAAAGCTGATCGCAGAAGGGCAGACCACGCGCGTCAATCTCGCCCGTCCGGTGCCGGTCCACCTGACCTACGCCACCGCCTGGATCGGCGAAGGCGGGACCATCCACTTCCGCGAGGATGTCTACGGACGCGACACCCTGCTGGCCGACGCGCTCTTCGTTGCAGGACGAACCCGCGGCGGATGATCCTCGGGGCGGATGATCGTCGGGGCGGGATTTCAGAAAGTCGTTGATTTTCGGGATTGATCATCTTCTAATATAAAGCAGTATAGAAATACCGGACATGGGCGCGGCCGCTCGCCGCGCCTGCATCATTCGGCTTTGCCGGCGGGGGCGCGTCGGCATTGCCCGGAACAGGGTTGACGAACAGCAAGGAGGTGCGACGTGCGAGAGCACGCAAAGCAAGGGGGAGTCTTGTGCCGCCGGAGGTTTTTGGCCCTGAGCGGTGCGGCGGCGGCGGGAATCGTCGCATCGCCGATCCTGGTGGCGCCGGCCAAGGCGCATATCACGGGCCTCGCCACCTCTGGCGAACGGCGCCTCAAACTGCTCAATCTGCACACCGGTGAGCGCGTGAATTCGGTCTACTGGGCCGAAGGGGGCTATATCGACGACGGCCTGGCGGAGCTTGACCGGGTGCTGCGCGATTTCCGCACCGGCGACGTGGTGGAGATGGACCGCGAGCTGCTCGATCTGATCTACGCGTTGCATCGAAAGATGGAAAGCAACCAGCCCTTCGAGATCATCTCCGGCTACCGCTCGCCGAAGACCAACGCCAAGCTGCGGCAGAATTCCAACGGCGTGGCCAAGCGCAGCTATCACATGAAGGCCATGGCCATCGACTTGCGCCTGTCCGGCGGCGACCTGCGCCACCTGCACCGCGCGGCCAAGTCGCTCGAGGGCGGCGGCGTTGGCCTCTATACGAAATCCGGCTTCATCCATATGGACACCGGCCCGGTGCGCTACTGGTGAAGGCGCGGCGGGGCCCGCAAGCAAGTTCCTAGCGGCCTTCCTGAAAAGGTGGGTTTGGCAACGGCGGCCGATATCCGGCCGCCGTTTCCTTGTTGAACCCGCGGTCGCGAAATCGCGATTGGTCGTGAACGCAGCACCCCGCTAGGCTCGCCGAAAAGACGAGCCTGCGTCGCCAAGTCGCGGGAAGGGAGCACGGTCCATGACCCGGGATATCGACAGCCTCGCGGCCCTGCTGGAGCCAATGAGCCCGGATCGGTTCTTCGCCGAGCATCACGGCATGGCGCCGATGCACGTGGAGGGACCCGAGGACAAGTTTGACTCCGTCATGTCGTGGGACGACCTCAACCGCATCCTGTCCATGGATGTCTGGAACGGGGCGGCGCTGGAGCTGTTCCACGACGGGCGCAAGCTGCCGCCGCAGGCCTACTGCAAGCAGGTGGCCAACCGCATGCGCCTCAGCGTCATGCAGCCGGACGCCAAGAAGGTGACGGAGCTCTGCCGGCGCGGCGCCTCGCTCAGGCTGAACGAGATCGAAACTCTGCACAGCAGCCTGCTGACCGTGGTGCAAGCCCTAGCCGCGGCGCTGGGCGCCAAGGTCTCGGCCAATGCCTACTGCTCCTGGCGGGCGCAAAAGGCGCTGGCCTCGCACTTCGACAAGCACGACGTCTTCGTCATGCACCTGGTGGGCGAGAAGGACTGGAATATTTACGAGGGCCGCGCGCCCTGGCCGATCGAGCACCCGATGTTCGAGAACATCCCGCAGCAGCATTTCGAGCAGATGAAGGGCCGCGTCGCCCGGCGGCTGACGATGAAGCCCGGCGACCTGCTCTACCTGCCGCGCGGACAGTTCCACGACGCGCTGGCCAGCACCGATGTCTCGCTGCACGTGACGCTCAGCGTCATCGAGCCGACGGGGGTAAGCTGGCTGAACGCGCTTTGGGACATGGCCGTGCAGGACGAGGGCTTCCGCGCGCCGCTGCCGCATTCCGCCGATGGCGGCGACTCGACGGCCATGCAGGCCCATATCAAGGATCTTGCCGCCCGGCTGGCCCGCCTGGCGGAGAGCGGACAAGCATTGCAGCTCGCCGCGGGCCTGCGCCAGAGCTTCCCCATCGAGCACGAGACCTACGACCTCGGCCGCGACCTGGGCGTGGAGACGCCCGCCGCGCCCAATGCGATCAAGGCGCGCAAGAAGGCCTGAGCCCGCCGTTGCACTGCGCCCGCAGGCGGGCGATGCGCGGACCGCAACGCAGCGCGACCTGCACGTCCCCTTCGCTGTCGTAATCGAAAGCCAGGTCGGCCGGCACGGCGCCGACGAAGGACCAGGTGCCGTTGGGGGTGCTGATCAGGGCAAGAGCGTCGAACGTTCGGGTTCGTCACTAGATCGCCGCCGCTTGCCTTGGCAGCCGCCGCGGCCTATAGTCAGGGGAGCTAGCCGGTGACGGTTTCCCGCCGCCAGCAGCCTCGCTAGATCGAGATCTTCAAGGCCAGTCGGATGCGCGTCCGGCTGGCCTTTCTCGTGATCTCGATCCGGAGGACCAACCGAGGCTTTCGCATCGTTGGTCTCTCGTTCTTAGAGGGTGGCTGCCATCCTCAGCGGTCGGGAACCGCCCCGGCCGAAAGGCGGGGTCAGGGCGTCGACCGAAATAGATAAGAGGGGGGAGCGTTCAAGAGGATGAATGGTGCCGCCGGCGTGAATTGAACACGCGACCCCACCCTTACCAAGGGTGTGCTCTACCCCTGAGCTACGGCGGCCCCTGAAGGCGAACGCGCGCGGACAATGCCACCCGCGCATTGGCTTGGCAAGTCGTTTCCCCGGCGTCGGATTTCAAGGCTGCGGACCACTCCGGCGGGCACGCACGACCCCTTTCCCCCGTGCCTTGACGGTGCCCCAATTCCTTCGCAGATTGCCCGGTCATGAGCGGGGACGGCGAACAGGGAAAGCGCAATCAGCCCGAGGGTTCGGGCGCGGGCCGCACGCGGCGCGACGAGCGCGACCGCCGCCTCGCCGAGCGGCTGCGCGACAACCTGAAAAAGCGCAAGGCGCAGGACCGCGCGCGGCGCGATCAGGGGCACGCGGCCAAGCATCGCGGCGGGTCTGACGAGAACGCCGGCGGAGAGGGCGCATGATCCGGCGCAGCCCGCATGGAGCCAATGATTTCGCCGCCCCCGGCACGCCGGGCGCGGCTTGCCGCAGGCGGCGCTTTGAAGTATCAAGCCGGCCACGCCGTGCGCCGGCTCGAGTCGCTTTCGACGCGGCTTCCGGCAGGCCGCCAGCCCGCGGCGCAGTCAGCCCTACCGCCCAACCCTGGGAGCCGAGCCAGATGGCCGTGATGCCCGACAGCTGGATCCGCGAAATGGCCACCGAACGGGGCATGATCGAGCCCTTTGAGGAGTCCCTGCGCCGCGAGGGCGTGATCTCCTACGGCCTGTCCTCCTACGGCTACGACGCCCGGGTGGCGCCGGAGTTCCGGATTTTCACCAACGTCGACAACGCCGTCGTCGATCCGAAGCATTTTTCCGACCAGAGCTTCGTGGAGCGCAACACAGAGGTCTGCATCATCCCGCCTAACTCCTTCGCGCTGGCGCGCACGGTGGAGTTCTTCCGCATTCCGCGCGATGTCATGGTCATCTGCCTGGGCAAGTCGACCTACGCGCGCTGCGGCATCATCGTCAACGTCACCCCGCTGGAGCCGGAGTGGGAGGGCCACGTGACGCTGGA
>JAWVYK010000043.1:0-14371 GCA_033722755.1 Rhodovibrionaceae bacterium
CCACTTTCCGTCGTGGTGGTGGTGGAATATGAGCTGGGCGCAGTATCACGCGGGGGACTACGAAGGTGCGCTAAAATCGCTTCGGCGCATGCGCCCCTTGCCCAATGCCGCGCGCCGCATGCTCGCGATGGTCTACGTGCGTCTGGGAGAGGTCGAAAAGGCGAAGGCCGTGATCGACGAATACCGCAAGCACGCGCCCGAGTACACCCTCGAGGATTTTCGCCGGATGTACGAGGACCATTTCACCGGCTCGCCGCACTTGCAGAAGGAGGTCGACGACCTCAGCACCGCCGGCCTGCCCGAACCGCGGTCCGGCGTCTCCTACTGACCCTCGAGGGCGCGACTCTCGATTTTCTCTCAGCCCTGCTCGCGCTTCCAGTAAAGAGGCCGCCGGCGATGACCGGTAGCGAGATTTGGCAGTCACGTCGCTGAGACAGTGCACAGCGAACCCGCTTCCCCTTGTCTGGAGGAAGCGGGTCGCTGCCTTTGGTATGAAAGCCTGTTCGGGCAAGCGTCACTGCACAGTGCTTTCTAGGCCAGTAACGGACCCAGGAAGATCAGGAACAGGATGTCTGCGCACTGACCTTTCCGCCGCGGAATACTACCCTCGACGTCGTTACCGATGCAGCCGCCGCCGAACGTTGTCATCTGCTCGTTGACGAGGCGCTTGCGCGTCGGGCCGTGGCTGCGGATGACCGCGTGGATTTCCGCAACGGTCGCATCTTCCAGGCCGTCATCGTCGCCGGGGAGTCCGAAAGGCTCGGGCGGAAGGTCGCCTTCATTCAGCACGGCCGTCACGTGTGCCGCGGTCGTGCGGCCCTTTCCGATGCCCGAGCGGGTCGTGGCGAACCCAGTCGCCCATATGACAGTCGCATTGACATCGGGATCTCCGAGGTCGTCTGCCCCGCAGCCTGGGGCACTACACGCACCGGGGTTGTTGAAGACGATCCACCATACGGTGAAGACGTGGCCTTTTCTCAGACCGTCGACGGCAATGTTCAAAACGAGCCCGCTTTCGGTGCGAAGCAAACGCGCTTCGCCGAAGTCTTCGCAGTCGTTGAGAATTGTGATGTCACAGTCGATCGGTCCGTAGACGTTGCTGTGCGTGGGGTTCAAGTCCGCCGCGCCAGCTGGCGCGACAGCGGCAATCAGTAAGGCGGCAAACATCGCGCTTATCATGCATAGAAACTTCATCATTTCTTTTCCTCATCTCCCTGCATTCGATCGGGTCTTTGTTGAAACGAGTCCTCGTTCCAACCGGCCGAAGGCGTCGTGCCCTCCTCGACCGGTTTGCCGGGGTCCCGCGCTTAGGCTTCCTTTGTCGCAGGGGCAGCGTGTCTGGAGCGTTATTCCAGCGTCACTTATGCGTTAATTGTGAACTTTTCACGAGAATGCTGTATAATTCAGTCGCGATAAGGTGGAGGTCAGCTGGCGATGACCAGTAACCACCCGGATTTGGACATAATCTGTCTTGGACGCATCGAGGTGCGCGGCGGAGATGGATCGCCGGTCCGGTTGCGTTCGCACAAGGCGCTCGCACTTCTTCTGAGACTGGCGCGCAGGCCCGGCGAGGTCGTGGCGCGCGATAGCCTTGCCGGTCTTCTATGGGGCGGATTCGACAACGCGCATGCGCGTGCGAACCTTCGTCAGGCGGTTCTCCACCTGCGCCACGATCTTTCCGCCATCGGCGCAGACGTGATCCGGTCCGAAGGCCATGGACTGTATTTGGACACCGGGCGTGTGCGCGTCGATGCCATCCGCTTCGAGGCTCTTGCCGGCTCGCAGCGGCGCGAAGACCTCGAGCGCGCGCTCGCGCTCTAGGGCGGAACCTTCGCCGAAGGCGCGAGCGTGGCCGAGCCGGAATTCGAGGAATGGGCGCGCGCCGAGCGACAGCACCTGCATGATCTCGCCGTCGGCATCGCAGAGAAGCTCCTGGACAACGCGCAGGAAACCGGCGACGCAGGTCAGGCGATCTTCGCAGCACGGGCGCTGCTTCATATCGATCCGTTGCGCGAGGACATTCACCGCGTGCTGATGGCCGCGTATGCCAAGCATGGCCAGCGCGCACGCGCCATCCAACATTTCGACGACTGCCGCGCGCTCCTGAAACGAGAGCTGGATCTGGAGCCGGAGCCGGAGACGATCGATCTTGCCGCCGCTATTCGCGGAAAGGCGGCGGGCGGCAACGGCGCAGCGGGGGCTTTGGCCCAACATGCCGCAAGCTCTGCTGCGGTGGCGGAAGATGACAGCGAATCCGATTCCCCGAGGCTGGCGGTGCGCCCTGGGGTTTCGTTTCCGCTGCGCCGCCTTTCGGGCGCGCTGTTGCTTTTCGTGGTGCTCGTCGCCGGCGTTGCCTGGCTGCGCAGTGTGCCGCACGACTTCCTGCCGGTGGATGCCAACAAACTGGCCTTCGCGTTGCCGGACAAGCCCTCGATCGTGGTTCTTCCCTTCGCGAACCTGAGTGAAGACCCGAATCAGTCCTATCTGAGCGATGCGCTTACCGACAGCATGATCACCGAGCTTTCGCGCTTTTCCGAGCTGTTCGTCATCTCCCGCAACTCCGCGTTCACATACAAGAACAAGCCCGCGACGGTGCAACAGGTCGCCCAGGAAATGGGCGTGCGCTATGTCGTCGAGGGCAGTCTCCAGCGCGCGAACGGCCGCGTACGGGTCAACGTCCAACTGCTCGATGCTATCGGCGGCAGTCACCTCTGGTCCGAGCGTTACGACCGCAAGATCGGCGATCTTTTCGAAATTCAGGACCGGATCGTGCGTACGGTGGTGGCCACGCTCTACGGCAAAGTGGTCAAGAGCGAGCGCAAACGCATCCGGAAGCTGAAGCCGGCAGACCTGAGAGCCTACGAATATATCGAGCGCGGCGCCGACCTTTACATGCAGTGGACGCAAGAATCCGTGCGCGAAGCGCGCAGGTGGCTGGAGCGGGCCATCGAGATCAAACCCAACTCCGTGCGCGCGTTGTTCTTCCTAACCTCGGTCTACCGTGACGGCCACCGTATGGGCTGGCTCGACATGCCGCGCGACGAGGCGCTGCGCCGTGCGCGGCGAACGGCGGAACGGGCGTTGGCCATAGACAGTGGCGACTACCAGGCGCACTGGGCAATGGCGAAAGTCCACAAGTCCGAACGGAACACGCGTAAGGTTTTGAACGAACTGGAAAAGGCGCGCGAGCTCAATCCGAATAACGCACTCTTGCTCTGGGCGACGGGAGACCCGCTCATATTTCTCGGCCGCTTCGAGGAAGGCTTGTCGCGCTATACCGAGGCCATGCGGCTCAATCCGCACCATCCCGACTGGTGGTACTGGAACTATGCCTGGGCGCAGTACACCGCCGGGCATTGCGAAGAGGCGCTTAACTCCATCCAGCAGATGAAGCCGCTGCCGAACATGGCCCGACGGGAGTTGGCGCCGATCTACGTATGCCTGGGCCAGGTGGAAAAGGCCCGCAAGGTCATCCGCGCGTTCCTGGAAGAAGAGCCCGACTATACGTTGGACGATTACCGGCACACCCTGATCGGGCGCTACGAGGACCCCGTTTTGATGCATCGTTTGCTGGCCGACCTCAGCACCGCCGGCCTGCCCGACCCGCGTTCGCAAACGGCCAATTGATCTTGGTGGGCCTCAGCCCTGCTCGCGCTTCCAGTTAATCAGCCCGCCGGCCAGAAGCACGGCGATGCGGTAGTCGGAAAGGTCGTGGACGAGCTTGAGTTCGCGCTTGCCGTCCACCTCCGCGCTCAGCTTTCCATCGCCTTGGCGCAGCTGCTGGTGAAGGTTCTCGACCACCAGCGTATCGCCTTCCTTCAACTTCGCCTCGGCCTCTTCGAATTGCACCGGCAGGACGCCGTAATTGACGAGGTTCTGCCAGTGGATGCGCGCGAAGCTCTTCGCCACCACCATCCTGAGGCCCAGATGGCGCGGCGCAATCGCGGCGTGTTCCCGGCTGGAGCCCTGGCCGTAGTTCTCCCCGGCGGCGATGGCATGGCCGTCGCCCGATTTCTGCGCGCGCTTGGCGCGGTCGGCATAGCGCTCGTCGATGGGCCGGAAGCAGAACTCGGCAATGCCCGGCACGTTGCTGCGGTAGGGCAGGACGTTGGCCCCGGCCGGCATGATCTCGTCGGTCGAGATGTCGTCGTCGAGCGCCAGCAGCACCGTCAGCTCCAGGCGCTCGGGCAGGGCCTCGAATTCCGGCAGCGTGACCACGTTGGGGCCTTTGACCAGCTCGACCTTTTTCGCTTCCTCCGGCGCCAGCGGCGCCTCGAGCATGGCATCGTTGACGTGCGGCTCCTCAGGTTCCTCGACCTTGGGATAGTCCAGCCCGAGGTCGCGCGGGTCGGTGATCTCGCCGGCGATGGCGGAGGCCGTCGCGGTCTCCGGGCTGCACAGGAAGACGCTGTCCTCGGACACGCCCGAGCGGCCGGGGAAATTGCGCGGCACGGTGCGCAGCGAGTTGCGGCCGCTGGCCGGCGCCTGGCCCATGCCTATGCAGCCGTTGCAGCCGGCCTGATGCAGGCGCGCGCCGCCGTGCACGAGGCTGGCCAGGTGGCTTTCCGCGATCAGATCCTCGAGAAGCTGGCGCGAGGTCGGATTGACGTCGAAGGAGACGTCGCGGTCGACCGGGCGCTGCTTGACCATCATCGCGGGCACAGCGAAATCGCGAAATCCCGGGTTGGCGGAGGAGCCGATGTAGGCCTGGTAGAGATCCTCTCCCGCCACCTCGCGCACCGGCACGACCTTGCCGGGACTCGAGGGTTTCGCGATCAGCGGCTCCAGCCGCGACAGGTCGATCTCGTCGTGCAGGTCGTAGTCCGCAGCCTCGTCGGCGGCGAGCTCGCTCCAGTCGTCCTCGCGCCCCTGTGCCTTCAGGAAAGCGCGGGTGGCGTCGTCGGAGGGAAAGACCGAGGTCGTCGCACCCGTCTCCATTCCCATGTTGGCGATGACGTGACGGTCCATGGCGGTGAGCCCATCCAGGCCCGGCCCGTAGTATTCGAGAATGCAGCCGCTGCCGCCGTCGACATCGAGGCGGCGCAGAACCTCGAGGATGACGTCCTTCGCGCTCACCCACTCGGGCAGTTCGCCGGTCAGCCTGATGCCGCGCACCTTCGGCATGCGGATGTGCAGAGGATCGCCGGCGATGGCCATGGCCACGTCCAGTCCGCCCGAACCGATGGCCAGCATGCCCAGCGATCCTGCCGCACAGGTATGGCTGTCCGAGCCGGCCAAGGTCTTGCCCGGTTTGCCGAAGCGTTGCATGTGGACCGGGTGGCTGACCCCGTTTCCGGCTCCGCTGAACCAGATGCCGAAGCGCCGGCAGGCGCTGTGCAGGAAAACGTGGTCATCCGGGTTTCTGTAGTCGGCCTGGATCAGGTTGTGGTCGACGTATTGCGCCGAAAGCTCGGTCTTGGCGCGATCCAACCCCAGCGCTTCGAGCTCCAGCATGACCAGCGTGCCGGTGGCGTCCTGGGTCAGCGTCTGGTCGATTTTGAGCGCGATCGGCTCGCCGGGTTTCATTTCGCCGTCGACCAGGTGGTCCTTTATGAGCTTGTGCGACAGGTTCAGGGCCATGAGTCTACTGCCTGTTGAAAAACCGGAGGTATGCGCCGGGCGACACCCGCGGCACGACGATTTCTGCGCGCCGGTGCGCCGCCTTGCGGCAGCAAGTGCTTTGAATGGAATGAACGCTGGCGCGCGCGCCGCGGTTTCGCCGGCTGCCTGAGATTGGAGCTATTCCAGGCGGCACCCGGATGGGTCTAATCGGGCAAACGGCTCCCGTCGCAATTCAGCAACGACTGCGCGTGAAGATAGCTGTCGTCGAAATCAGCCCACTCGAGCAGGGTGTCCATGTCCAGCAGACTAACCGTCTTGCGGTCGTAATCGATCAGGCCGTCCTGCTTGAGCGTCTTGAGGGTCCTGTTTATGTGCACCGGCGTCAGCCCGAGGAGGTCGGCCAGGATCGCCTGGCCAACGGGGAAGGGGAGCTTCATCTGGTCGTCCAGGCCACGTAATTCCAGGCGATGCCAAAGCTCGATCAACACATGCGCGACCCGCTCCTTTGCCGAGCGTTGCCCTAGGCTGACAAGCCGTTCCATAAGGATCGCCTCTTCCTGCGTCCGGTTCCAGACGATGGCCATGCCGAGCACGGGCTCGTGTTTTATAAGGTCGACGAGGTGTTCCGGTTTGAAGGAATACAGCAGACCGTCGGTAAGCATCGAGATGCTATGATCGGAGGTCCCGAAGACGGTCGCCTGCAGACTGGTAAAGGTTCCCGGAAGCAGAAAATTGACAACCTGCCTCCGGCCGTCGGAAAGCGTCTTGTATTGAATGGCCCAGCCTTTGGCCAGGATGCCGCAAAGGCCGTAGGACTCTCCCTGGCTGACAATGGCGGTGTCGGGCTTTACCGGCGTCGGATTCTTGGCCAGCTCAAGGACGCGGCGTCGCTGATCGTCGTTGAGTTCCAGATAATGCGAGAGTTTCTGAAACAGTGGGTCCAAGCCATGATCGGCATCAACCATGTGTCGCGCCTCCGGCGAGCACCGCGCGGCCCGCAACCTTCTCCGTGCATCGGCGAGTGAGACTCGGCATTCTGCGGCTGAACACACACTTAACCTTGGACGGACCTGGAAGCCGACTGGCATTCCTTGGCGAACCATCCGCAAATTGAATGGTTGAGACTGAGGCTTGGCTCGCGCAGCGGCCAGGTCAGATAATATCCTCTCTTCAAAGTGTAGATTTCCGCGCCGATAGGCAAGAGGCTTCTCTGCGCCGTGTGGTGATCGACCAGTGGCCGCCACGCCAGCGCCACACCCTTGCCCGCGAGCGCTTGCTGCAGGACCAGCGGGTAGTTGTTGTAGATCACGTCCGGCCGCGGCGGCACCTCGCGGACGCCCTGCGCGGCGAACCAGGCGCGCCATGTCATCCACGGTTTGTCGCCCTCGTCCATGTGCAGAAGCGGCGCGCCAAGCAGTTCTTTTGGGCTGGCGTCACGCAGTTCGGGAAACCGGTCCAGGAAAGCCGGGCTCGCCACGGGATAGACGCACTCCCCGATGAGCATGTGGCTGCCCTGGTCCGGCCAGTTGCCTTTGCCCATGCGCACCGAGAAATCGGCGTCGCCACGGTCGAGGTCGCTGTCCGAGTCGGCGATCAGCAGTCGCACGTCGTAATCCGGCAACAGGGCGCCGAGGTCCGAAAGGCGCGGCATCAGCCACTGCTGCGCAAAGCCCGAGTGCGTCGCCAGGACCAGACGTGCGCGTTCCTTTTCCCTGCGCATTGTTTCAATGGTGCCGGCGACCTCGCCGAACCCGGCGGCGACGCTGGACCACAGACGCAAGCCGTCTGCGCTTAGCGTAAGGCGGTTGTGATTGCGGTGGAACAGCGGCCGCTCCAGCACCGATTCAATGGCCTTGATGTGGCGCGTAACAGCCGGCTGGCTGATACCCAGTTCCTCCGCCGCGCGCGTGAAACTCATCAGCCGGCCGGCGCTCTCGAAAACAATCAGGGCATTGGCGTTCGACAGGACCTGGCGCAGATTTTTCATAACCGTACGTTATCATGATCCTAACCAAATGCGAGGTTTAATCGATATTCGGGCAAGAGCATTGTTATGAAAGTTCCATCGGCGCGTGGGGGAGCTTTCGATGCTCGGTGAGTTGCACGTGGAGACCGATTCCGCCAGCGGCGGCGTGCGGTTTTTCGGACCGGCGCGCGAGAGTGCGGTGTTGCATCCGTTGTGGCTGCGCGAGCGCTCCATGGAGGCGGGGTGCGTCGACCCGGACAATCATCAGCGGCTGTACGAACCTTGGGAACTGCCCGCCGACTTGCGGGTCGAGAGCGTTCGGATCGTCGGGCCGGACCGTCTGGCGCTGTCATTCAGCGACGGTCACCGCTGCCGCCTCGATGTCGACGGCATCCTGATCGAGCTTGGATGGATGAGCGATCCCGAGGCGCCGCCCGCGCCCGAGCCGTGGGACAGCAATCTGGCCGCCCGTCCGGAGGCGTCATGGATGGAACTCGATGATCCGGCACGTCTACAGGCGCTGCTCGGCGGCTTTTTTCGCTATGGTTTCTGCATTCTGCACGCCACGCCTGTCAGGCCGGGTGCGTTGGCGGAGATCGCCGGTCGCTTCGGCTTCCTGCGCGATACCAACTTCGGATCGCTTTTCGACGTGATGAGCAAGCCCAATCCCTCGGATTTGGCCTACACCGGCAGCGGCATTCTGGCCCACAGCGACAATCCCTATCGCCATCCCGTTCCCGGCATCCAACTGCTGCACTGTCTCGTCAACGAGGCCGAGGGCGGCCTTTCCACCCTGGTCGACGGTCTGCGGATTGCCCAGGAACTGGAACGCCTGGCGCCGGAGGAAGCGGAGGTGCTGGCATCCACGCCGGTGCGCTTCCGGTATCACTCCGACGTGGCGATCATGGAATCGCGCGCACCCCTGCTGCAGCGCGATGCTGAAGGCCGGATCGTGCAGGTCAGACTGAGCTCGCGGCTGGATTACGTGCCTCCAATGGAACCGGACAGGCTCGAGATCTTCTTTTCGGGCCGCCGGCGCCTGCATCGCCTGGCCGGCAATCCGCGGTTCGAGATTCGCTTCCGGCTGCGGCCCGGGATGGTCCTGATGATGGACAATCACCGGCTTTTGCACGGTCGCACGGCTTTCGACCACCTTTCGGGCCGCCGTCACCTGCAGGGCGGCTACATCGATCACGACGGACCGGAGAGCCTGTACCGAATGCTCCGCCGGGGCGTATCCGTCGTGGCGGTCGGCCGCGATGTTGCCTAATCTGAGCGTTGCGTAACCACCTCCGCCAAAAAGGTCGATCGATGGACGAGACCATGACCAGCGTCTCCTTCCGACGCATGCAGGACGGCACGGTCGAGGACTATGCCCTGCTCGAGCGTCTGGAAGGCGATCATATCCACCGCCTGCCGGAACGCGTGCTGGAGCACCTGGGCCGGCTGGAGAACAGCCTCTCCGGCTATCGGGTCACGCGCCTGGAGCATTGCCTGCAATCGGCGAGCCGGGCGCTGCGCGATGGGGCCGACATCGACTGGATCGTTGCCGCCCTGCTGCATGACATCGGCGACGATCTGGCGCCGCACAACCACGATTCCTTCGCCGCCGAAATCCTGAAGCCCTATCTGCGCGAAGAATGCGTCTGGGTGGTCCGCCACCACGGCATCTTCCAGTTGGCCTACTACGGCGACAAGATCGGCCTGGACCCGAACGCGCGGCGGAAATACGCGGACAATCCGAACTACGAGGCCGCGGTCACCTTTTGCGAGCGGTGGGACCAGACCTCTTTCGATCCGGATTACGACAGCGAACCCTTGTCCACGTTCGTCCCGATGGTCTACGAGGTCTTCCGGCGCCCGCCCTGGAATCCCGAATTCCTGCGGCCGGGTGTGCACGTGCCTCTGGTGGCCGGGGCGGGTGCGCACGCCACCCGGGGCGGCGCGTCCGGTTCGCCCTGAACGCCGGCACGGCGTGAGGCGCAACGGCGGAAGCGAGCGAAAGGGGCGAAGATGAAGGCAGCCGTTTGCCGGGAGTTCGGCAAACCCCTGGTCATCGAAGAGGTTAGTCTGGACCCGCCCGGCACGGGCGAGGTGCGGGTGCGCACCGCCGCCTGCGCTATCTGCCATAGCGACATCATCGCGATGGACGGCGGCTGGGGCGGCGTCTTGCCAAGCATTTACGGCCACGAGGCTGCCGGCGTAGTGACCGCCACCGGCCCCGGCGTCACCGGCCTCGAGGTAGGCGACCATGTGGTGGCGACGCTGCTTCGAAGCTGCGGCACCTGCCATTTCTGCGGCCAGGACGAGAGCTTCTTCTGCGAGGGGGAATTCGCGCTCGACCGGGAGCATCGCCTGCACGACGCCGCGGGCGGGCATCTGCACCAGGGTTTGCGCACCGGCGCCTTCGCGGAGGAGCTGGTGGTCGACCGCTCGCAGGTCGCCGTTATCCCGCACGACCTGCCGTTGGACAGCGCTTCGCTGCTGGCCTGCGGCGTGATCACGGGCCTGGGCGCCGTCACCAACACGGCGCGCGTGCCGGCGGGCGCAAGCGTCGCTGTGATCGGCTGCGGCGGGGTTGGACTGAACAGTGTTCAGGGCGCGGCGCTTTCAGGCGCTGAACCGATCATCGCATTGGATACCGTGAATGAAAAACTGGACGCGGCGCTGACCTTCGGCGCCGGCCACGGGGTCAACCCGACCCGCGAGGACGCGACGGCGAAGGTGCGCCAGCTGACCGGCGGACGCGGCGCCGATTTCGCCTTCGTCACCGTTGGCAGCAAGGCCGCGATCGAAGCCTCGCTGAAGCTGGTGCGTCGCGGCGGCACCGTCGTGGTGGTGGGCATGCCGGCCTCCGGCGTGATGGCCGAGTTCGAAGCGGCCGAGTTCGCCGGCGACGGGCTGAAGATCCTGGGCAGCAAGATGGGCTCGACGCGCCTGGACGTGGACATTCCGGCGCTGGTCGAGCTCTATCGCAGCGGTCGGCTGAAACTGGACGAGCTGGTCAGCGGGCGCTTCGCGCTGGACGAGATCAATGAGGCCATCGCGGCGATCAGGGCGGGGCGCAGCCTGCGCAATGTCATCGTCTTCGACGCAACCGCGACGGGTCCAACGAGCCGGGGGGCGCTGTCATGAAGCTCACGGATTTGAAGACCTTCGTCGTTGGCAATCCGCCGCCCGGCGACGGCGGCAAATACTTCATCTTTCTGAAGCTGGTGGCCGACAACGGCATTGAAGGCGTGGGCGAAGTCTATTCCGTGCCGTTCCATCCGCATGTCGTCGAGAAAATGATCGCGGATGTCTTCGGGCGTGTCGTCGAAGGCGCCGACCCGCTGGACATCGAGCGACTGTGGCGCGTGGTCCACGGCAGCGGCTACACACAACGTCCGGATACCTCCATCGCCGGCATCCTGAGCGGCATCGAGATGGCCTGCTGGGACATCGCCGGCAAGGCGCTGGACCAGCCGGTGCACAAGCTACTGGGCGGCCAAGTGCACGAACGCTTGCGCAGCTATACCTATCTCTATCCCGAGGAAGGCGACACGGCGGACGTCTACACCGACCCTGACGCGGCGGCTGAGCGGGCGGTGGAATTCGCCGACATGGGTTTCACCGCCGTCAAGTTCGACCCCGCTGGCGCCTATTCGGCCTTCGATCCACGTCAACCCTCGCAGGAATCGCTGGAGCGCTCGGAGGCCTTCGTGCGCGCGATCCGCGCGGCCGTCGGCCCGCGCTGCGATCTGCTGTTCGGCACGCACGGGCAGTTCACCCCCTCCGGCGCGATCCGGCTCGCGCGGCGTCTGGAGCCCTACGATCCAATGTGGTTCGAGGAGCCCGTGCCGCCGGAACGCCCGGAAATGATGGCGAAAGTGGCCCGCCAGACGACCATTCCCATCGCCACGGGCGAGCGTCTGGCGACGAAGTACGAATTCGCCCGGGTCCTGGAGACCAGGGCGGCCTCGATCCTGCAGATGGCGCTGGGCCGTGTCGGCGGCCTGCTGGAGGCAAAGAAGATCGCCGGCATGGCCGAGGCCCACTACGCGCAGATCGCGCCGCATCTCTACTGCGGCCCGGTCGAAGGCGCGGCCAATATCCAGCTCAGCGCCTGCACGCCCAACTTCCTGATCCTGGAAAGCATCCGCACCTGGGGCGGTTTCCATGCCCAGATCCTGAAAAAGCCGATTGGCTGGGAAGACGGCTACGTTGTCGTCCCCACGGAACCGGGCCTGGGCGTCGAACTGGACGAGGACGTCGCCCGTGCCCATCCCTACGAGGGCAACGCCCTGCATCTGGAGATGGCCGACTGGCCGCTCTTCTAACGCACATCAATCAGCAAGAATTCGGGGAGCATCGAACATGCATGTCGGCTTCATCGGCCTGGGCCATCTGGGCAAGCACCTGGCCTCCAGCCTGTTGCGCGCCGGCGTCGAGGTCAGCGTCCACGACCTGGACAAGGCCGCGGCGGCCGAGCTCGAAGAGAAGGGCGCGCTCTGGGCCGAGAGTGTGGGGGAACTCTGCCGGGACGCCGAGACGGTTTTCACCTGCCTGCCGTCGCCCGCGGCCATCGACGCCGTCGTCGCCGGACCAGGCGGCGTGCTCGAGAGCCTTGCGCCCGGCAGCAGCTGGATCGACATGAGCACGAACGACCTGCACGAGACTCGCCGCCTGGCCGCCTTGGCAGAAGCCAAAGGCATCCACGCGCTGGAAGCGCCGGTCACGGGCGGGGTGCACCGCGCGGCGACCGGCGAAATCTCGGTTCTGGTCGGCGGCGATGAAGCGGTCTTCGAACGCCACCGGCCGGCCTTCGAAGCGATGTGCGGAGAGATCATCTACATGGGCCCCCTGGGCTCCGCCGCAGTGATAAAGGTGATCACGAACATGTTGGCGTTCATCCATCTGGTTGGCGTAGGCGAGGCCCTGATGCTGGCCAAGCGCGGCGGTCTGGACCTGACCAAAGCTTTCCAAGCGATCCGGGCGAGCTCTGGCAACAGCTTCGTGCACGAAACGGAAAGCCAGATTATCCTCAGCGGCAGCTACGATATCGGCTTCACAATGGATCTGGCCTGCAAGGACCTGGGCTTCGCCAAGGACCTGGGCGAGGAATTCGGCGTTCCGCTCGAGCTGGCGCAGCTCGTCGACGGGATTTTTCGCCGCGCCCGCGAGGCCTATGGCGGCGATTCCTGGTCCCCGAAGGTGGTGAAGCTGCTGGAGGATGCGCTGGGCACGGAATTGCGCGCACCGGGCTTTCCCGAACGGCTGCAATAGCCGAGTGCTCGCGCACATCGCCGGGCAGATGGCTCGCATGCAAGCGTCCGCAACAGCCGTTGGCATTGCCGTTGCCCCCCGATCGCCCGCCGATTCGACCGCGTGGCCTGGAAATAAACCATTAAGGCGAATAATGTTTTGGTGGATCGCGCTTTACCGGCCGGGGATCGAAGGTCCCGTGATGGCTGCAATCCCGGGTCGTTTGGGCATGCGCCGGTGAGTGGATCTGTGGTCGAATGGTTGCGAAAATGCCGGGTGAACCCGCCGCTGCAACGTAATAAGGGGTTGGAAATCACGCGGCCGCCGGTTAATTAGCAGCCGTAAGGACGTTCAAACTGTGCTCCGATTCGCTGGAGCCGGCCTGTGCGTCAACGGCCGATGCCTTGGCTTGAATCCGACGGGTGCCTATGCCTTCTTTAACGTCGTTCCATTACTAGGCGTTCAATGCGACCTACACCGACGGATCAGACAAAGATCGAGCTTCGCCGCGGGACCTTCGAGACCCTTACGCAAGCCTTGGATTACGCGGCAAAGGCGCCTACCGGGTTCAATTTCTATTCCAGCCGTGGCGAGTTGTTGCGCGTGCTTTCCTATGCGGAGCTGCGCGAGCGGGCACTGAAGCTGGCCCGTGGACTGATGCGCGCGGGCATGACGCCGGGCAGCCGGCTGCTGCTTCTGGCGGATACCGACGCAGATTTCGGCATCGTGTTCATGGCTTGCCAGTACGCCTCGGTGTTGCCGGTACCCGTGGCCTTGCCGACCAGTTTCGGCGAAAAGGACAGCTACGCCCGGACAGTGCGCCGTCAGCTCGAGGATTCCGGGGCGCGCGCGGCGATGGCCCCGGCGGAGCTGATCGATACGTTGCGTTCGGCGGCCGAGGGCCTGGACCTTGCCCTGTTGGGCACGCCGCAGGACTTCTACGACCTGCCGACGTCCGGCGCGGAACCGCGGCCTTTCGGCAAGGACGAGCTTTGCTATATCCAGTATTCGTCCGGCAGCACGCGGTTTCCCCGCGGAATTGAGATCACGCAGGAAGCGCTGACCAGCAATTGCCGCGACATCGCAGAGAGCGGTCTGCAGGTCTCGCAAGCGGACCGCTGCGTGTCCTGGCTGCCGCTCTACCACGACATGGGGCTCGTCGGCTTCATGCTGACGCCGCTGTGCACACAGCTCTCGGTCGATTACCTCACCACACGTGATTTCGCCCGCCGGCCAATGACTTGGCTGAAGCTGGTGAGTGAGAACAAAGGTACCCTCTCCTATAGTCCGTCTTTCGGATACGACATTTGCGTGCGGCGGCTGCGCGGCGGCGCGAATGCGGAGCTGGACTTGTCCTCGTGGCGTGTTGCCGGAATTGGCGGCGACATGATCCAGCCGAAAATTTTGGATCTGTTCTGCGAGCGATTCGAGCCGCACGGTTTCCGCCGCGAGGCCCTGGTGCCCAGCTACGGCATGGCCGAAACGACCTTGGCGGTGACCTTCGCGTCCCTGGGCGAAGGCCTGGTTATCGATCCGGTGGACCGGCAGGCGCTGGCCGAGGCGGAAAAGGCACAGCCGGCGCCCAACGGCGGCGGCCGG
>JAWVYK010000044.1:0-14192 GCA_033722755.1 Rhodovibrionaceae bacterium
GACACCTCGCTCGGCTTCAGCCGCCGGCCCCTGCGTTTGGCACGCGCGATCAACGGCGGGCAGGTATTCGGATCGTAATAAAGGGTCTGGCAGTTGAGGCAGTGGATGCATTCGTTAGGGTTGATCGTGCCGTCGGGATGGATCGCCTGCACCGTGCAGCGCTTGGCGCAGATCCGGCATTCGCGCCCGCATTGCGGCCGCCGCTTCAGCCAGTTGAACATCCTGAGCCGCGCGGGAATCGCCAGCGCGGCGCCCAGCGGGCAGAGATAACGGCAATAGAAGCGCTCGATGAAAAGCCCCGCCGCCAGCAGCACCGCCACGAAGGCAACGAACGGCCAGGCGCGCATGAATTTCAGCGTGATCGCCGTCTTGAAGGGCTCCACCTCGGCGGCGGCGAAGGCCAGCCCGATCGAGTGGAGCGAAAGTCCGAAGAGCGCAAGGAAGATGATGTACTTGATCGGCCACAGGCGCTCGTGCAGGGCGAAGGGCACCTCGATCTGCCGCACGCCGAGGCGGCGCGCCGCTACATTGATCAGTTCCTGCAAGGCGCCGAAGGGACAGAGCCATCCGCAGAACACGCCCCGCCCCCAGAACAGAAGCGCCACTGCGACGAAGCTCCACAGCAGGAACACAGACGGGTCGAGCAGGAAGGTCTCCCACTGGAATCCGGTGCGCAGCGCCTGCGCGAAGGTGAGGACGTGCACCACGGAGAGCTGCGCGCCCAGCCACCAGCCGAGCGCCACCAGCGTGACGGCGAGGAAGCTCGTGCGCACGATCTTGTAAAGCTGGTAGCGGCGCGCCAGGGCGTCCTGGAAGACGAGGATGACCGTAAGAACGGAAAGCAGCACCACGACGAAGGCGATGGCCGGCGCCGAGGAGCGCCAGTTCTCCTGCCAGAGCACCGGCTGTGCCGTATCCGTCTGCTGCGTCTCCGGCTTGACGATGAAACGCTCCGGCAACTCGTAGTGAAGATCGAATGCGGCGCTGCGCACGGCGCCGCCCTCGGCCCGTTTTTCGACCAGCAGGGAAAGCCGCCAGGGCCGTGTCGGCTCGAAGCCGCTATCCTCCGAAACGACGAAGACGGCGGTTTCGCGCAGGTCGGGTGCGTCGTCGACAGCCAGCTCCTGAATATTGCGATGGCTTTCGGAGGTGAACCGAATGGTGCGCGAATCCTGCCGAAGCTCGATCCGGTCGAAGCGGCCGCTGCGCCGCCAGGCCGTTCCCATGAAGGAATAGATGCCGCGGCCGGCCACGAGGATGGCGTGTTCGTCGGCTTCGATGGCGGAGGTGAGCGCCGTGTAGGCCTGCTTGCCCAGAAGGTTCTGGCCGATTTCCGGCGGCGTCAGCACGGCCGCGTGCAGTTCGGTGAAAAGTGAATCCGGCTGACCGACGCCCGCCGGCAGGGGCGAGGCGCCCAATGCCTGCGTGACATCGGCCACCGTCAGGCTGCGGCTGACGATGGCCTCTTCGGACGTAAGCGACGCCCAGTCGGCCTGCTGAAAGCCGGAGCGCAAGACCCGGGCCTGCCCGGCATCTCCCAGAAATCCCCGCGAAAGCGCCACCGCCCGGCCAGCGCGGATCACGGCATCGCGGATGACCCCGCTGGAGACGGTTGCGCCCGAGATGATCGGTGGCACGTGACTGCTCCGCTCCTCCACCGAAGCGGCAAGCGGCAGGCCTTCGAAGCCAGAGACGTAGCGCGCAACGTCCGCCTTGGTGACGCCGATGGTCAGCAGCGGCTCGCTCTGTTCGATCAGCCGGGCGCCCACGACGCGCGCCTCGGGGCCTATGGCCAACATGATGTCGATGGGCTTGCCGGAGTAACCGACCGAACCCGCAACCTCCCAGGTCGATGCGAGATAACCCACAAGACGCCCGTTGGCCCGCACCGCGCGGGCGGGCGGGTCGCCTTCGTTGGGTCCGACGCTGACTTCCTGCTTCGGCAGGTCGAAGAGGGCGGCGGCCAGCCCACGCGCGTCCTCTGTCGCGGCCGCGGCCTTGCCCGCGAGCACGCAGACCAGAACCACAGCCGCAACCGCGACGCCCAGGCAGTCGTGTGGCCGAAGGCGCAACTGCATCATGGCCGCGATCGTGCCCGGCGCCGGGTCCGCCGGCTTTGACTTCGGTCAAATATGGGCCAGCCGCATATCAGTTTGACATATGTCAAGGAGAAGCGCGCCACGCTCTTCATTCTGTAGGCAGTCACCTGCCTTAGTGGAGATCGCCATGAGACCCTCGAACCTGCGCATGAAGAACTGGATCCTGAGCGGCGTGGTGCTGCCTGTCGGACTCGCGTTCTTCGCTCTCTCGCCCGCATGGTCCCAAAGCCAGAGCGATATCGATAAAAGCGACCTGAAAGAGCACGAGACATCGCCCGGCGACCAGTACGAGCCGAGCCTCGATGTCCTGAAGGACGAGCCGGTCGAACAGCCCGGCACGAAGCCCGGCGTTCCCGAACTGACGCCCGCTCAATTCGAACGCGCCAACGAAATCTACTTCCAGCGCTGCGCGGGCTGTCATGGCGTTCTCCGCAAGGGTGCGACCGGCAAGGCGCTCACGCCCGACCTGACGCGCGAGGTCGGCTTCCAGTACCTCCACGATTTCATCACCTACGGCTCGCCCGCCGGCATGCCCAACTGGGGCACCTCGGGTGAACTCACCGATGAAGAAATCGATCTCATGTCGGCCTACCTGCTGAACGAGCCGGCGCAGCCGCCCGAGTTCGGCATGAACAAGATGAAGGACAGCTGGGTCGTTCACGTTCCGGTCGCCGAGCGCCCGAAGAAGCAGATGAACGATCTCGACCTCGACAACCTCTTCTCCGTTACCCTGCGGGATTCCGGCGAAGTGGCGCTGATCGCGGGCGACAGCAAGGAGATCGTGTCGATCATCGAGACAGGCTATGCGGTGCATATTTCCCGCATGTCCGCCTCTGGCCGCTATCTCTTCACCATCGGACGCGACGCCAAGATCAACCTGATCGATCTGTGGATGGATCCGCCGACCACGGTGGCCGAGGTGAAGATCGGCACCGAGGCGCGCTCGGTCGAAACCTCGAAGATGAAGGGCTGGGAGGACAAGTTCGCCATCGCGGGCGCCTACTGGCCGCCGCAATACGTGATCATGGACGGCCATTCGCTCGAGCCGCTCAAGATCGTCTCCACCCGCGGCATGATCTACGACACGCAGATCTACCATCCGGAGCCGCGCGTGGCCGCCATCGTCGCCTCGCACTACCGGCCGGAATTCATCGTCAACGTCAAGGAGACGGGGCACATCCTGCTGGTTGACTACTCCGACATCCGCAACCTGAAGGTCACGGATATCGAGGCCGAGCGCTTTCTTCACGACGGCGGTTTCGATTCGACCGGGCGCTATTTCCTGGTCGCCGCCAACGCGCGCGATCGTTTGGCCATCGTCGACACCAAGGAAGGCAAGCTGGTCGACGTGATCGAGTCCGGCGGGGTCAAGCCGCATCCGGGCCGTGGCGCCAATATCGAGCATCCGACCTACGGTCCCGTCTGGATCACCAGCCACCTGGGCGACGAGACGGTCTCGCTGATCGGCACCGATCCGGAGAACCATCCGGATACGGCCTGGACGGTCGTTCAAACCCTCGAAGGCCAGGGCGGCGGCTCGCTGTTCGTCAAGACGCATCCGAATTCGGATCACCTCTACGTCGACACGCCGCTCAATCCGTTGCCGGAAATCGCGTCCTCGGTCGCGGTCTTCAAGATCAGCGAACTCGACCAGGAAGAGCCGGAATACGTCGTGCTGCCGATCGGCGAGTGGTCCGGAATCGACGAAGGCCAGCGCCGCGTGGTCCAGGGCGAGTTC
The DNA here is from genome assembly GCA_033722755.1 of Rhodovibrionaceae bacterium. Classification (GTDB taxonomy): domain Bacteria; phylum Pseudomonadota; class Alphaproteobacteria; order Kiloniellales; family Rhodovibrionaceae; genus JAWVYK01. The sequence continues at coordinate 3,838 of JAWVYK010000044.1, forward strand.
AACAAGCAAGGCACCGAGATCTGGTTCTCGGTGTGGAACGCCAAGGACCAGAAATCGGCGATTGTGGTGGTGGACGACAAGACCTTGACCCCGAAGGAGGTGATTACCGACGAGCGGCTGATCACGCCGACGGGCAAGTTCAACGTCTACAACACCCGTAACGACGTCTACTGAGCCCAAGGCTGGCGGTGGCGAGGGCCGAACTAGACGAACCGGCCCTCGCCCGGCCTTGCCGCATACGAAAAACGGGAGGCGATGAGATGCATGGGGCGACTGGCCGCGTGTTCCTGGTTGGCGCCGGGCCGGGAGATCCGGACCTCCTGACCGTCAAGGCGCTGAGGGTTCTGGAAAGCGCCGATGCCGTCGTCTACGACCGCCTCGTCTCCCCCGCGATCCTCTCAAAGGCGCCGGCCGGGGCCACACTGATCTCGGTCGGCAAGCAGCCGCGTCACCATCCGGTGCCGCAGGATGACATCAACGCCCTTCTCGTTCGCATGGCCCGCGCCGGGCGATGCGTCGTCCGCCTCAAGGGAGGCGATCCCTTCATTTTCGGCCGCGGCAGCGAAGAGGCGCTGGCGCTGAAGGCGAACGGCATCCCCTTCGAAATCGTGCCCGGGATCACCGCCGCGCAGGGTTGTTCCGCCGCGCTGAAGACGCCGCTGACCCACCGCGGGCTGGCCAGCGGCGTGCGCTATCTGACCGGCCACTGCCGGCAGGACCGCGACCTGGATTTCGACTGGGAAGGCCTGGCCGACCCGGATACCACGCTGGTCGTCTACATGGGACTGGCCAACATCCGCACGATCGCCGAACGGCTGATCGCAGCCGGCCTTGCCGGCGATACGCCGGTCCTGCTCGTCAACAACGGCACCACCCCGGAACAGCGCCATCTGCTGACCCGTCTTAGCGATTTGGCCGACGAGGTCGCGACGCTCAGCTTCCTGGGGCCGGTGCTCTTCATCATCGGAAAGGTGGCCGCGCTGGCGGCCGAAATGGGAGACACCCGTGAACTGGCGCGTCTCGAGGCCACGCTTGCGACCGGTTGAGCTGGCCGTGGTCTTCCTGCTCATCGTCCCGGCTTCGGCGGCGGCGGAACCCGGCGCCTCCGATCGGCAAGCGCTACGCCATCTGGTGCTGCAGGACTGTGGCTCCTGCCACGGCATGACGCTCAAGGGCGGCCTCGGCGGCCCGCTGCTTCCCGGCGCACTGGAGGGCAAGGATGCCGACGCGCTGGCCGAAGTCATCCTGCACGGGATCGAAGGAACGCCGATGCCGGGCTGGAAAGGTCTGCTCAGCCCCAGCGAGGCGCGCTGGATCGCCGCGGAGCTGAAGAAAGGAAGCTTTGTCGAATGAACGCTCGAAACGCCTCCATAGGGGCACTTCTGCTGGCCCTCGCGGTCGTCATCGCTGGCGCGGCAACGGCACGGGCCGGCGAGATGCGCGGCACCGGCGATCTCGGCATCGTCGTGCAGCGCGCCAGCGGCGCCGTGTGCATCGTCGACACCACGTCGCGCCGCTCGCTCGGCTGCGTCGAGGGCCTTGGCGACCTTTCGCACGCCTCGGCCGTCTTCTCGCGCGACCAGCGCTTCGCCTATGTTTTCGGCCGCGACGGCGGGCTGACCAAGGTGGATTTGCTGGAACAGAAGATCGCCGCGCGCATCGTCCAGTCCGGCAATGCCATCGGCGGAGCGATCTCCGACGACGGCGAACTGATCGCGGTTTCGAACTACGAACCCGGCGGCGTCAAGGTCTTCGACGCAGAGGACCTGTCGCCGGTGGCCGATATTCCGGCGACCTACGGGTGCCAGGAGACGCGTTCGAAGGTCGTCGGCCTGGTCGACGCGCCGGGCCGCCGCTTCGTCTTCTCGCTGTACGACGCCGGCGAAATCTGGATCGCCGATTTCTCGGGCTCCGGCGAACCCTCGGTGACCAAACTGGACGGCGCTGGCGAGCTGCCATACGACGCGCTCATCACGGGCGACGGCCGGCACTACATCGCGGGCCTTTTTGGCGAGGACGGCCTGGCGCACGTCGACCTCTGGGACGAGGAGCCGGCCATCCGCCGCATCCTGGACGGCTACGGACGCGGGGAGCGAAAGCTGCCGGTCTACAAGATGCCGCACCTGGAAGGCTGGGCGCTCGCCAGCGACCGCTTCCTGCTGCCGGCGGTCGGGCGGCACGAGCTGCTCGTCGTCGACGCCCGCAGTTTCGAGGAGATCGGCCGCATAGCCACGCACGGCCAGCCGATCTTCGCCGTTGCCCGGCCCGACGGCCGGCAGGTCTGGGTGAACTTTGCCCATCCGCTCAACGACACCATCCAGGTCGTCGACACGCGCACGCTGGAGGTGATCCACGAGTTCAAGCCCGGTCCGGCCGTGCTGCACATGGAGTTCACCCCGCGCGGCCACGAGGTCTGGGTTTCGGTGCGCGACGCAGGACGGGTGGAGGTCTACGACACCCGCACGTTCGAGAAGCTCCGCGAACTGCCGATGCAAAAGCCCAGCGGCATCTTCTTCACCGCGCGGGCCAACAAGATAGGTCTGTGATGAGCGTAGGCGCCGACCGCGATCTGAGACTGGCCGATGCCTGGCAGCGGAACTTTCCGCTGGAGCAACGGCCCTTCGCGCGCGTCGGGGCCAGCCTGGGGATGAGCGAGAACGAGGCGCTGGATGCCCTGACCAACCTCAGCAAGCGTGGCATCCTCTCGCGCGTGGGCCCGGTCATCCGGCCCAACACGGTGGGCGCCAGCACCCTGGCGGCCATGGCGGTTCCGCCGGCCGATCTGGAACGGGTGGCCGACCGCGTCAGCGCCGAGCCCGGCGTCAACCACAACTACGAGCGCGAGCATCGCATCAATCTCTGGTTCGTCGTCACGGCCAGCGACAAGGCCGCGGTCGCCGAGGTGCTGTCGCGCATCGCGGAGACGACGGGATATCCCGTCCTCGACCTGCGTCTCGAACGTTCCTATCACATCGATCTCGGCTTCGCGGTGACGGCACGGGCCGAGAAGGTCCGGTCGCGCGACGCGCAGCCGGGGGCCGATCGGGTCGACGACGAGGACCGCGCCATTCTCGCCCAGCTTTGCGAAGGATTGCCGCTGGCCCAGCGTCCGTTCGAGCTCGTGGCGATGCATATGGGCCTGACCGAACGCCAGTTGCTGGGGCGCATCGCATCGCTGATCGAACGCGGCGTCATCTCCCGCTTCGGCTGCATCCTGAAGCACCGGGCACTGGGCTATCAGGCCAACGCGATGGTGGTCTGGGACGTTCCCGACGGCGCGGTCGACGACGTGGGCGAGCGCCTGGCGCGGCGTCAGGAGGTCACGCTCTGCTATCGCCGTACCCGGCGGCCGCCGCAGTGGCCCTACAACCTCTTCGTGATGATCCACGGCCGCCAGCGCGAGACCGTGCTCAATCAGATCGAAATGCTGAATCGCGAGGAGAATCTTTCCGACCTGCCGAGCGCCGTTCTTTTCAGCCGCCGCTGCTTCAAGCAACGCGGCGCAAAATACGAAGGCGCGGCCGTCGCGGAGGTGAAATAGAACGCATGACCACGTGCCAGCTCGATGCCTTGGACAGGCACATCATTAATGAGTTGCAGGGCGGCTTTCCCGTCTGCGACCGGCCCTTCGCCGCGGCGGCCGAGCGTCTCGGGCTCGGCGAGGACGACCTGATCGCGCGGCTCGCGCGCCTGGTGGACGAAGGCGCGCTGTCGCGCTTCGGCCCGCTCTACAATGCCGAGCGCCTGGGCGGAGCCGTGACGCTCTGTGCGCTTTCGGCCCCGGACGAGCGATTCGACGCCGTCGCCGAGCAGGTCAACGGGCACCGGGAGGTCGCCCACAACTACGCCCGCGGCCACGAGCTCAATATGTGGTTCGTCATCGCCGCCGAGACGCCCGACGCCATTGGCGAGGTGATCGCGCGGATCGAGGCGGAGACGGGTCTCACCGTCTACGACTTCCCGAAAGAAGAAGAGTTCTTCATCGGACTTAAGGTGGACGTATGATGGCGCCCGAACGCCCGATAGACGACCTGGACCGCCGGCTGATCGCGGAGACGCAAGGCGGACTGCCGCTCGTTGCCCAGCCTTACGCCGCGCTGGCCGAACGCCTCGGCACGAGTGCAGGAGAGGTGCAGCAGCGCCTGCAACGCCTCCTCGATACCGGCGTGATCCGGCGCATCGGCGTCGTCCCGAACCATTACGCCCTGGGGCTCAGCGCCAACGGCATGACGGTCTGGGATGTCGCCGATGCCGCCGTGGCCCGCCTCGGCGCAGAAGTCGGCGCGCTGGATTTCGTCAGCCATTGCTATCGCCGACCCCGGCACCTGCCGGTCTGGCCCTACAACCTCTTCGCCATGGCGCACGGCCGCGACCGCGCCGAGGTCGAGGAGAAGGCCCAGCGCATCGCCGGGCTGCTGGGCGAGCATTGCCGGGGACACGACATTCTCTATTCCACCCGCCTTCTCAAGAAGACGGGCCTCAGGATCGCTGCGTAAGGACCGCACATCATGTTCAGACTGAGCCAATTCATGCACGAGATCGCCCGCCCGACGCCCCTGGGTCCGAAGCGCCAGCCGCCCGGGCCGGTGGTGATCTGGAATTTGATCCGCCGGTGCAACCTGACGTGCAAGCACTGCTACTCCATCTCCGGCGATGTCGACTTTCCGGGCGAGCTTTCGACCGAGGACGTCTTTGAGGTCATGGACGACCTGAAAGCCTTCGGAGTGCCGGTGCTCATCCTTTCCGGCGGCGAGCCGCTGCTGCGCCCCGACATCTTCGAGATTTCCAAGCGCGCGAAGGACATGGGCTTCTATGTCGGGCTGTCGTCGAACGGGACGCTGATCGACGAGGCGACGGCCGACCGGATCGCCGGCATCGGCTATGACTATGTCGGCATCAGCCTGGATGGACTGCGCGAGACGCACGACCGCTTCCGCCGGCGCGCCGGCGGCTTCGACGAGGCGCTCGGCGGCATCCGCCTCTGCCGGGAGCGCGGCATCAAGGTCGGCATGCGCTTTACCGTCACCATGGACAACGCCGATGAGCTGCCGGCTCTCCTGGACCTCGCGGACGACGAAGGCGTGCAGAAGTTCTATCTCTCCCACCTCGTCTACGCCGGCCGCGGCAACAAGAACCGCGGCGACGACGCGGCCAGAGAGGTGACCCGCAGCACCATGGACCTGATGATGGACCGGGCCTGGAAAGACGCCAGCACCGGCGGCAACCGCGAATTCGTGACCGGCAACAACGACGCCGACGGCGTGTATTTCCTGTTCTGGGTGCGCCAGCATTTCCCGGAGATGGAAGACCACGTCCGCGCCAAGCTGGCGCAGTGGGGCGGCAATTCCTCCGGCGTCAACGTGGCGAACATCGACAATCTCGGCATCGTGCATCCCGATACCTTCTGGTGGCACTACCCCCTGGGCAACGTGAAGGAGCGTCGCTTCTCGGAGATCTGGCAAGACACGTCGGATCCGCTGATGGCCGGGTTGAAGCGCCATCCAAGGCGCATCGGCGGGCGCTGTGGCGCCTGCGCCTACTTCGACATCTGCGGCGGCAATACGCGCGTGCGGGCGCTGCAGTTGACGGGCGACCCTTGGGCCGAGGACCCGGCGTGCTATCTGGACGACCAGGAAATCGGCATCGCCGAGCCGCGCGCGCGTCTGGAACTCACGCCCTTCACGGGAAGGCGGCACCGTGCGCAAGCGGGGCATTAGCCTCCTCGCGCCCGCCCTCGCGCTGCTGGCCGGCACGGCGGCCGCCGAGGGGATCGACGCCGAGGCGCTCTATCGCGAGAACTGTGCGTCCTGCCACGGCGAAACGCGCCTGGGCGGCACGGGGCCGGCCCTGTTGCCGCAAACGCTGGGGCGGCTGAAACCCGAGCGCGCCGCGAAGGTGATCGCCGAGGGCCGGGCCGCCACGCAGATGCCGGGCTTCGAGAGCCAACTCGGAGCCGAGGCAATCGAGGCGCTCACCGCCTACATCTTTCAGGCGCCGGCCAGCGAGCCCACCTGGTCCGCCGAGGACATCGCGGCGAGCCGCAGCATCCTGGCCGAGGGTCCGCGCGTCGAGGCGCCCGTCTACGAGGCCGATCCGCTCAACCTCTTCGTCGTGGTGGAGACCGGCGACCATCATGCCACGGTGCTCGACGGCGACCGTTTCGAGCCGCTTGCGCGCTTTCCCACGCATTACGCCGTGCACGGCGGGCCGAAATTCACGCCCGACGGGCGCTACGTCTTTCTCATGTCGCGCGATGGCTGGATCACGAAATACGACCTCTGGGGGCTCGAGATCGTGGGCGAGGTCCGCGCCGGCATCAATTCGCGCAACATCGCGATTTCCAAGGACGGCAAGCATCTGGCGGTGGCGAACTACCTGCCGAAGACCCTGGTCGTGCTCTCGACCGCGGATCTTAGCGTAGAAAAGATCTTCCAGGCCGCCGACCGCGAGGACACGCCCTCGCGCGTGTCCGCCGTCTATCAGGCGCCGCCGCGCGACAGCTTCATCGTCGCCCTGAAGGACGTGCCGGAGATCTGGGAGATCGCGACCGACCCCGACGCGCCGCCGGTCTACGAAGGCCTGGTGCATTCCCACGAGAAGGGCATGGTCGAGGGCCTGGCGAGCTCCAGCGGGCTCTTCGCACTGAGACGCATCGAGACGCCGGAGCCCATGGACGACTTCTTCTTCGATCCCGCCTACCGCAACCTGATCGGCTCGACGCGCGGCGGCAAGGCCACCTATGTGATCAATCTCAATGTCGGCCGCGACGTCGCGAAAATCGATCTGCCGGGCCTGCCGCACCTGGGCTCGGGGATCAGCTGGATGCACCAGGGGCGCATGGTCATGGCCACCCCGCATCTGGGCATCGGCCGGCTGACGGTGATCGATCTGGAGACCTGGGAGAAGATCGAGACGATCGAGACGGCGGGCCCGGGCTTCTTCGTGCGCAGTCACGAGAACACCGGCTATGCCTGGGCCGATGTCTTCTTCGGCCCGAACCGCGATCTGGTGCACGTGATCGACAAGGACAGCCTGGAGATCGTCGAGACCCTGCGCCCCGCGCCCGGCAAGACCGCCGCGCACATCGAGTTCGACCGCACCGGCGAGCACGCGCTGGTCTCGATCTGGGAGAACGACGGCGCGCTCGTCGTCTATGACGCGAAAACCCTGAAAGAGGTCAAGCGCCTGCCGATGTCCAAGCCGTCGGGCAAATACAATGTCTGGAACAAGATCAGCTTCTCGCGCGGCACGAGCCACTAGCGCGTGAAGATGACAGCCGCGCCCGAAGGCCGACCGACCGCTCAGGCGAATGCCAGGACGCGGGCGTTGGCTTGCGCCATGCAAGGCGATCGCGTCGGCGTCGCTGCGCATGGCGATTCATCGCCCGCGGGACGCGCGTAACGAAACCGGCGCGCTGTTGCCCAGAATATTCCCGGGAAAGCAAAAAGGCCCAGCCGCATCCGGCTAAGCCCTTGAAAAGATTGGCGCGCCCGGGAAGATTCGAACTCCCAACCTTCTGATCCGTAGTCAGACGCTCTATCCGATTGAGCTACGGGCGCGCGGGGCTGCTGATCATGCAGGTGATCTGCCGTTGCCGGCGGCGGGGGAAAGATGGCCGATAGCCCGTCTGGTTCCGCCGCCTCCGCCGGGTCGTATTTAAGGCCCCCGAATGGCCTTCGCAAGCTTTGGGCAACGCCCACGTTCGGCGCCCCCCGGCGAGTGCGCGCGGACATTACTGAATGGGTCGGGGCATTGCAAGGCTTCCTTAACCAACTTGCATCACAGTGGAATGACAACCTGCTGAGGCTTGGAATCCTTCGGGAAATGCCACTTGTCCCCCTGTGGGGCTTCCATTACCATGCGCATCAACTAGGGGGCGGATCAGATCCTATGCTTGTTCAATCAACACAGGATAGATCCGAAATGGAAAAACGGGATTCTCCATGGCGAAAAATGAAACGTCGTTCCTGCGCAGGGTCGGCATCGTAGCCGCGCTTGGCCTGTTGGCCGCGGGCTGCACGCTGCAGGACGGAAGCAACGCGACCCGCAGCGCTTCATCGTCCACCGCATCCTCCGGTTCGTCCTCCTCGGCCGCCTCGGCTGAATCGGCCGCCCAGGTGGCCGCGCAGGCGGCCGCGCAGGACGAGATCAGCCGGCAGCTCATCGGCGAGGGCAACTTCGTGGCCGAGGACGTGCCCACCTTTCCGTCGACCGGCACCTTCGTCGGCGAAAAGGTGGAGGAGTTGCGCACGGACCTGCAGCGCCTGCGGGAATCGATCAACGCAGAGAACGCACATTTCCAGGACCTGCGCCGCACGACCGTGGTCTCGGCCAGCAGCTACAACAACAACGTGAGCGAGATCAACACACGCCTTCAGGTCGGCACCACGCCCGGCAACCCGCGGCTGATCGCGCGCTGGAACGAGGCGCAGGCGCAGCTGAACACGGTGAGCGACGTTGTCTCGCAGCTGAACACGCTGTCCAACGAGGTGGCGCAGACTTCGGCGCTCTCGAACTATCTGCTGGAATCCGTGGACGCCGCCTACAGTCTTTCCGGCGCCGTGGAGGAGGATCACCAGAATCTGGCGGTCCTGGAGGACGAGACCAGCCGCACCGTCGTGCTGATCGACCGGCTGCTGCAGGAGCTCTCGGAGGACATCTCGCGCCAGGCCTCCTTTGTCGCCACGGAACGGCGGGATCTGACGACCCTGTCGCTGGCCATCAAGAACGGTCAGTACTTCGGTTCGGGCTCGCTCGCGAACCAGACGGCGGGCACGCCGTCGCCCGCGCCCGCGCGCGAACAGGCCGCGTCCATGGTCGGCCAGCGCCAGCCGCTCGTGGTCATCCGCTTCGACGACGAGAACGTCGAGTACGAGCAGCCGCTCTATAGCGCCATCAGCCAGGTGCTGGACCGGCGGCCCGAATCGGCCTTCGAAATCGTCGGCGTGGCGCCGTCCACCGGCAACGAGGCGCAAGACGCGCTCGACAGCAACCGCGCGCGGCGCAAGGCCTCGGCGGTGATGCGCTCGCTGACCGGCATGGGCCTGACGCCCGACCGCATGTCGATGGCCGCGACCTCCAGCCCGACGGCCGAAGTTACGCAAGTCCACGTCTACGTGCGCTGAGGCGCCGCACTCCGCGACGCCCCGCCAGCGCCCCGCCAACGCTTTGGCCGCGCTTCCTCGTTGCCGGCACCGGCGCCCTTCGTGTAAACCGCGAAGCCGAAGGGTTCATCAGCCGGCAGAGGGACAGCCTGGATGCATCCGCGCCAAGCCCATCAAAAGACCTTTCCGGTCTCCTGGGAGGAACTGCACCGCTATTCCAAGGCGCTGGCCTGGCGGCTGTTCGAATTGCAGCCGTTCGAGGGCATCGTCGCGGTCACGCGCGGTGGTCTCGTCCCGGCCGCCGTGGTGGCGCGGGAGCTGGAAATCCGCCTGATCGATACGCTCTGCATCGCCAGCTATGACGACCGTGAGCAGGGAGAGCTCGCCATCCTGAAAAGCGTCGAGGGCGACGGCGAAGGCTGGCTGATCATCGACGACCTCGTCGATACCGGCAAAACCGCGCGGGCCGTGCGGGAGATGCTGCCCAAGGCGCATTTTGCCACGGTCTACGCGAAGCCGGCGGGCCGGCCTCTGGTCGACACCTACATCACCGAGGTCAGTCAGGACACCTGGATCCTGTTCCCCTGGGATACCGAGCCGCAGTCGGTGCCGCCGATCATCAGGTCGCAGCGAGGCTGAGGCAAACCAGGGATCAGCGCACCGGCCGGTTGTCGATCAGCCGCGTCTCGCCCAGCCAGGCTGCGCCGAAGACGCGGCAAGGGCGGTCCGCGCGCTCCAGCGCCTGCAGGTTTTCCGCGTCGCGCAGGTCGACATAGTCGACCGCCCGAAAGCCTTCTTCCATAAGGCGTGCGCGCGCATCCGCCAGCACCGGACCGGCCGGCGTCGACCCGTCGGCCAGCACCTGCGCGGCGTGCGCCAGTTCCTGCGCGAGGCGCGGCGCTATGGCACGCTGCTCCGGCGACAGCGCCCTGTTGCGCGAGGAGAGCGCAAGGCCGTCCTGCTCGCGCACGGTCGGCACCGCGCGGATGTCCACGGGGATGTCCAGGTCGCGCGTCATGCGGCGGATGACCTGAAGCTGCTGATAGTCCTTCTCGCCGAAATAGGCGCGGTCGGGCAGGCTTTGCAGCAGCAGTTTCGTGACCACCGTCGCCACACCCTCGAAATGTCCGGGCCGGTAGGCGCCGCACAGGCAGTCGGTCAGCCCCTCCACCGAAACCTTCGTTGCAAAGCCCGGGGGGTAGACTTCCTCGACAGGAGGGGCGAAGAGCAAATCGGCGCCGGATCTCTCCA
>JAWVYK010000045.1:0-14170 GCA_033722755.1 Rhodovibrionaceae bacterium
AGAGCTACAGCCAGCAGGTGGTGGACAATGCCCGCACGCTGGCCGCCGAGCTGCAGAACGGCGGGCTCGACATCGTCACCGGCGGCACCGACACGCACCTGCTGCTGGTCGACTTGCGGCCCAAGGGGGTGACCGGCAAGGCGGCGCAGGAAAGCCTGGAGAATGCGGGCATCACCTGCAACAAGAACGCCGTGCCCTTCGATCCGGAAAAGCCGACCATCACGTCGGGCGTCCGGCTCGGCACGCCGGCCGGCACGACCCGCGGATTCGGCGAGGAGGAATTCCGCCGCGTCGCCGAGCTGATCGTTCAGGTCCTCGACGGTCTCGCCGCCAATCCCGAGGACAACAGCAGCACCGAGCAAACGGTCCGCGAAGAGGTACGCACGCTTTGCCGGCGCTTTCCTGTCTATCCGGACCTCTGATGCTGTAAGATCGGCAGCGAATCGAAGTCAGGGGAGAGGCAGATGCGCTGTCCGTTCTGCAGCAATGAAGATACGCAGGTGAAGGACTCGCGGCCGACGGAGGACAACTCCGCCATCCGCCGCCGGCGCCAGTGTCCGAATTGCGGGGCGCGTTTCACAACCTTCGAACGGGTGCAGCTCCGCGAACTCACGGTCGTCAAGGAGCACGGCCAGCGTGAGCCCTTCGACCGCGACAAGCTGCTGCGTTCCATGCAGATCGCGTTGCGCAAGCGTCCGGTGGATTCCGAGCGCCTCGAGCGTGCGGTGAGCGGTATCGTGCGCCGCCTGGAAAGCTCGGGCGAAAGCGAGGTGGAATCCAAGCTGATCGGCCAGATGGTCATGGATGCGCTGGCCAATCTCGACCAGGTAGCGTACGTCCGCTTTGCGTCCGTCTACCGGAATTTCCGCGAGGCGCGCGATTTCGAAACCTTCATCGGCCAAATCGGTGGCGACGGCGACTGACAAGGCGGCTTTCAGCGAGCTCGACCACCGCCACATGCAGGCGGCCCTGCTCCTCGCGCGGCGCGGACTGGGCAGGGTGGCCCCGAACCCCGCCGTCGGCTGCGTGCTGACGCGCGATGGGCGCGTCGTCGGGCGCGGCTGGACGCAGCCTGGAGGCCGCCCGCACGCAGAGGCCGAGGCACTGGTGCGTGCCGGGGCGAACGCCAAGGGCGCCACCTGCTACGTCACGCTGGAGCCCTGCGCCCACCACGGCGCCACGCCGCCCTGCGCGGAGGCCTTGGTCTCCGCCGGCATCGCACGCTGTGTGGTCGCGGTGCAGGATCCCGATCCGCAGGTGTCGGGCAAGGGTCTGGAGATTCTCCGCAAAGCCGGGCTGGAGGTGGTCGTCGGGCTTTGCCGTGAGGAGGCGGAGTGGATCAATGCCGGGTATATCAGCCAGCGGACGACCGGGCGTCCGCTGGTCAGCCTGAAGCTGGCTACCAGCCTCGACGGACGGATTGCGGCGCGCAGCGGCGAGAGCCGCTGGATTACCGGGCCGGCGGCGCGGGAATACACGCACATGCTGCGCGCCCGCCATGACGCCATCCTGGTCGGCAGTGGCACCGCGGTGGCCGACAATCCGCGCCTGGACGTGCGCCTGGCGGGGTTGTCCGACCGTGCGCCGCTGCGGGTCGTCCTGGATGGCCGGCTGCGGGTGCCCTTGACGCACGATCTGGTGGTGGCTGCGCCGACGCGGCCGACGCTGCTCATGACCCGGCAAGACGCCGAGCGGCAGCGCTTGCAGGCCTACGAGAATGCCGGCGTCGAGATTCACCAGGCGAAGACGGAAGAGAGTTACCTGAGCATCGACGCCGTTTTTGCGGAACTGGGCCGGCGCGGGATCACACGCGTTCTTGTGGAGGGCGGCGGTGCGGTGGCGGCCGCTTTGCTGAGCGGCGGCTACGTGGATCGGCTCTTCTGGTTCCACGCGCCAATGGTGATCGGCGGCGACGGCGTGCCGGCGGTGGCCGGCTTTGGCCTGGACAAGCTGGTCTCGGCGACCAGATTCGAGCGCCTGAGCGTGCGCCGCCTGGGCACGGATCTGGTGGAAACCTACCGGCGACGCACCTAGTTTAGCGCCATGTTCACGGGACTTGTCAGCGATCTCGGGCGCGTTCGCAAGGTCGTCGAGGGCGACGGCGACCGGCGTTTCGTCCTGGAGACCGGCTACGACCTCGACGAGGTGGCAGAGGGCGCGTCCATCGCCTGCTCGGGCTGCTGCCTTACCGTCGTCGCCAAGGGCGCCGACTGGTTCGCCGTTGACGTATCGGCGGAAACGCTGTCGCGGACCACGCTTGGCGGCTGGCGCGAGGGCACGGCGGTGAACCTCGAACGCTCACTCAGGCTCGGCGAAGATCTTGGCGGCCATCTGGTCTCGGGCCACGTCGACGGCGTGGCGCGCATCCTGGACCGCCGGCGTGACGGCGGCTCCCTGCGGTTTGCCATCGAAAGCCCGCCCGAACTCTGCAAGTTTATCGCCTCCAAGGGCTCGATTGCGATCGACGGGGTGTCGCTGACCGTAAACGAGGTGGACGGGGCGTCTTTCGGGGTCAATATCATTCCCCATACGGCCGAGGTGACCACCTTTGGCGAGCGGCAGGCCGGCGACCCGGTCAACCTGGAAATCGATATGCTGGCGCGCTACGTTCAGCGGCTTCTCGAAAAGGGCGAGTGATGGCGAAGGCCGAAAGTCGAAATCTGCGCGAAACGGGCGGGCAGGACGCTCAGCCCTGGCGGGCGACGTTTTCGGAAATCGTCTCGCCGATCGAGGAGATCATCGAGGAGGCCCGCAACGGCCGCATGTTCGTGCTGGTCGACGACGAGGACCGCGAGAACGAAGGCGATCTCGTGATCCCGGCCCAGATGGCAACGCCCGAGGCCATCAACTTCATGGCCAAATACGGCCGCGGCCTGATCTGTCTGGCGCTCACGCGCGAGCGCATCGAGCAGCTGGGTCTGCCTCTGATGTCGCGACACAACGAAAGCCGGCATCAGACGGCTTTCGCCGTTTCGATCGAGGCCAGGGAAGGTGTCACCACGGGCATCTCCGCGCCGGACCGGGCGCGCACAATTGCTGTCGCCATCGATCCGGACGCCTCGTCGTCGGACCTGGCGACGCCGGGCCACGTCTTCCCGCTCGTCGCGCGCGACGGCGGCGTGCTGGTGCGCACCGGACACACCGAGGCGGCCGTCGACCTGGCCCGCATCGCCGGATTAAACCCCTCTGGCGTGATCTGCGAGATCATGAACGACGACGGCACCATGGCCCGGCGCGACGACCTGATCGCCTTCGCGCAGCGGCACGGACTGAAGATCGCGACCATTGCCGATCTCATCGCTTACCGCAGGCGCCACGACCGGATCGTCGAGCGCGCGTTGGAAACCACCTTCGAAAGCCGCTACGGCGGCGAGTTCAATATGGCGATCTACGTGAATACCGCCGCCTACGCGGAGCACGTTGCGCTTTGGAAGGGCGAGATTTCCGGCGAGACACCGGTGCTGGTGCGCATGCATGCGCTCAACGTTCTGGACGACGTTCTCGGCGATAAGGGCAGCGGAAAAGGCGGTGAGCTGCAGGAAGCGCTCAGGATGATCGGCGAGGAAGGCCGCGGCGTCGTCGTTCTGATCCGCGAGCCGGCGGCCACGTCCCTGTCGGACCGGGTGCGCGCGCGCCTCGGCGAAACGCCGAAGGGGCACCAGGAACTGCGCGACTATGGCGTAGGCGCGCAAATCTTGCTCGACCTGGGTGTGAGGGATATGGTCCTGCTGTCCAATACGAAGCATCGCACGATCGTGGGCCTCGAAGGTTATGGACTGCGCGTCGTCGATCAGCGGCCCATTCCGGTGAAGGACTGATCTTCCGGCGCCGCAGCGTCCGCGAACTCACGCTGCGTCCCGACTGCCGCTTTCGAAGGTTCGTTCATGTCCAAGACCAAGGTGCTGATCGTCGAGGCGCGCTTCTACGAGGATATCGCCGAGGAACTGGCACGCGGCGCGCAAGCCGCACTAAAGGATGCCGGAGCCAGCTTCAAAAGGATATCGGTGCCCGGCGCTTTCGAAATTCCGGCGGCCATCAAGATGTTCGCCGATTCAGCGGCCGGCGGGGAGATACACGGATACATCGCCCTCGGCTGCGTGGTCCGCGGAGAGACCTCGCACTACGATTATGTGTGCGGCGAGAGCGCGCGAAAGCTTCAGGATCTGGCGACCGACCGTGGCCTGCCCATCGGCTATGGCATCCTGACGGTGGAGAACCGGGATCAGGCCTGGGCGCGCGCCGCGGTAGACCGGAAGAACAAGGGCAAGGACGCCGCGCTGGCCTGCCTGCGCATGATCGAAATCCAGCGCATGGAGAAAAAGGCTTTCTGAAACCGCGCAGCAGCAGGCGGCGGAAAGCGGGAGAAGGACAAAGGTTTGGCCGTCAAGGCACCGAAAAAGAGCGCAGCCGCCGAACCGGACCGCCGCACGGCGGCGAGGCTGTTGGCCTTGCAGGCGCTGTATCAGGTGGCCGTGACCGGCGCCCAGCCGCAATCGGTGCTGATCGAATTCCTCGAGCACCGGCTGGACGAGGAGTTGGAGGAGGGCACGCGTCTCGGCCGCGTCGACCGCAACCTCTTCCGTGAACTGGTCGAGCAGGGCAGCGAACGCGCCGAAGCTCTGGATCGCCTGCTGAGCGAGGAGTTGAAGGCGGACTGGCCGCTGGACCGCCTGGAGATGCTGATGCGTCTCATCCTGCGCCTCGGCGCATACGAGTTGGCGGAGCGGCCATCGGTGTCAGCCGGCGGCGTGATCGCGGAATACGTGGAACTGACCCGCGACTTCTACGGCGGCGGCGAGCCCGGCGTCGTGCACCGGGTGCTGGACCGTCTCGCACAGCGCCTGCGCGGCGGCCAAGAGCCGCAGGTGCCGGGCGGCGGCGAGTCCGACGGCGGCTAGGAAGCCGGGGAGCTGCGAGCGGCCATGCGCGGCGAGTTCGACCTCATCGCACGCTATTTTGCACCGCTGGCCGGCGATCAAGCCGGCAGTTTCGGTCTGCAGAACGATGCCGCGGTCTTTCAGCCGCCGGCGGGCAGGGCGCTCGTCGCGACGCTCGATACGCTGGTGGCCGGCGTCCACTTCCTGCCGGAGGATCCGGCGGATCTGGTCGCGCGCAAGCTCCTGCGCGTCAATCTCTCAGATCTGGCAGCGATGGGCGCGCGCCCGTCGGGCTACCTCGTTGCCCTGTCGCTATCGCGAGATGCGCCGGATTCCTGGGTAGAGCATTTCGCCCGGGGACTGAAGGTCGATCAGCAGGAATTCCGATGCCATTTGCTGGGCGGCGACACGACCGGGACCCCCGGACCCACGACGCTTTCCCTCACTCTGCTCGGTGACGTGGCGCCCGGGCGCGCGCTGGGGCGTGGACCGGCGCGGGCGGGCGACGCGATTTTCGTCTCCGGGACGGTTGGCGATGCGGCGCTGGGTCTGAAATCTCTCAGGGAGGGCATCCAATCGCTTGCGGAGCAGCACGCGGCCTATCTTGCCGAGCGCTATCGCCTGCCGCGTCCGCGGATCGAGCTGGGCGCCCGGCTGGCCGTGGAGGGGCTGGCGACGGCCGCCATCGACGTCTCCGACGGCCTCGCCGCCGACCTGAACCACATGTGCGAGGTCTCCGCGCTCGGCGCCGAAGTCGAGGCGGCAGCCGTGCCGCTGTCGCCCGCGGCCAAGGCAGCGCTCGACGAGAACGGGGAACTTCTGGAGGAGATCTTCAGCGGCGGCGACGACTACGAGCTGCTCTTCACGGTGCCGCCCGAGGCGGTGGAGGCCGTAGAAGCACTGAGCCGCGAGCTCGACTGTCCCGTCACCCGGATCGGCCGCATGCGCGCGGATGCGGGCGTCGTGCTGCGGGACGAGCGCGGCGAGCCGATCGCCCTGAAACGGGGCGGCTGGACCCACTTCTAAGGCCGCGGAGTTGCTCTGTTCCGGCGTTGACGCAGCTGCGAAAACCCGGTGCAAGCCGCAGTTGCCTTGATGAAGCGATTCTGGCATGGTCCGCGCGCTTTCGCGCCTGCGGCATAGATCGCGGGGAAGGGGCTCTCCTCAGCCGCCGGCGCAAGCCTAGGCGAAAAGGATAATCACACCCCCGGCCCACGGACGGCCGGACCCATCGTTTGAGGGAAAAACAAATGTCGACCGAGTTGCTCTTCGTACTCGCGTGCGGCCTGCTGGCTATCGTCTATGGCATCTGGGCGTCCCGCTCGGTGCTGACGGCGTCACCGGGCAACCAGCGCATGCAGGAAATCGCCGCTGCCATTCAGGAGGGCGCAAAGGCCTACCTGAACCGTCAGTATCGCACCATTGCGGTGGCGGGCGCCGTGATCTTCGTCATCATATCGTTCCTGTTGGGTATCGAAGTGGGCATCGGTTTTCTGATCGGCGCAGTGCTGTCCGGCGCGGCCGGCTACATCGGCATGCACATCTCGGTGCGCGCCAATGTCCGCACCACCGAAGCCGCGCGCAAGTCCCTGGACGAAGGCCTGCGCATCGCCTTTAAGTCCGGTGCCGTTACCGGCATGCTGGTCGCCGGCCTGGCCCTGCTGGGCGTGGCCGTCTACTACGGCGTGCTGCTTTCCTCGGGCCTGACCATCGCCGACCGGAGCCTGATCGACGGGCTGGTCGCGCTGGGCTTCGGCGCCTCGCTGATCTCGATCTTCGCGCGTCTGGGCGGCGGCATCTTCACCAAGGGTGCCGACGTGGGCGCCGATCTGGTCGGCAAGGTGGAGGCCGGCATTCCCGAGGACGATCCCCGCAACCCTGCCGTGATCGCGGACAACGTGGGCGATAACGTGGGCGACTGCGCCGGCATGGCGGCGGACCTCTTCGAGACCTACGCCGTCACCGTGGTCGCCACCATGGTGCTGGCCTCGATCTTCTTCGCCGGGCAGGGCGAGCTGGTCAGCGACATGATGCTCTATCCGCTCACCATCGGCGCCACCTGCATCGTCACCTCTGTCATCGGCACCTTCTTCGTGCGCCTGGGCAAGAGCCAGAACATCATGGGCGCGCTTTACAAAGGCTTTCTCGCCTGCGCGGTTCTCTCGCTCATCCTGCTGTGGCCGATCACCGACTGGGTCATCGGCATGGACACCGTCTTCCAGGTCCAGGGTCAAAGCTTCACCGGCCAGTCCCTCTACTTCTGCGGGGTCGTCGGATTGCTCGTCACGGGCCTGATCATCTGGGTGACCGAATATTACACCGGCACCGAATACCGACCGGTGAAGAGCGTCGCCAAGGCCTCGACGACCGGCCACGCGACGAATGTCATTCAAGGGCTGGCCGTTTCCATGGAGGCGACCGCGCTGCCGGCGCTCATCATCGTGGCGGGCATCGTCGTCACGTTCCTGCTGGCGGGCCTGATGGGCATTGCGATCGCGGTGACCACGATGCTGGCGCTGGCCGGTATGGTCGTGGCGCTCGATGCCTACGGTCCCGTCACGGACAACGCGGGCGGCATCGCGGAGATGGCGGATCTGCCAAGTGACGTGCGCAACACCACCGACGCCCTGGACGCTGTCGGCAACACCACAAAGGCGGTGACGAAGGGCTATGCCATCGGCTCCGCCGGGCTGGGTGCGCTGGTGCTGTTCGCCGCCTACACGCAGGATCTCGCGTTCTTCTCGGCGCCGGAGAACGTCTCCACCTATCCCTTCTTCCAGGGCGTGGATGCGAACTTCAGTCTCTCCAGCCCCTGGGTCGTGGTCGGCCTTTTCATGGGCGGCCTGCTGCCCTTCATGTTCGGATCCATGGGCATGATGGCGGTAGGGCGCGCCGGCGGCGCCGTGGTCGAGGAGGTGCGCCGCCAGTTCAAGGAGATTCCGGGCATCATGGAAGGCAAGTCCAAGCCCGAATACGGGCGTTGCGTGGACATGCTGACCAAGGCGGCCATCAAGGAAATGATCATACCCTCGATGCTGCCGGTTCTCTCACCGATCCTGGTGTTCCTGGTGATTTGGGCGATTGCCGGCAAATCGGCTGGTCTGTCGGCTTTGGGCGCCATGCTGCTGGGTGTCATCATTACCGGCCTCTTTGTGGCGATTTCCATGACCGCCGGCGGCGGCGCCTGGGACAACGCCAAAAAATACATCGAGGATGGCAATTACGGCGGCAAGGGTTCCGACGCCCACAAGGCCGCGGTGACGGGCGACACCGTCGGCGATCCCTACAAGGACACCGCCGGCCCGGCCGTCAATCCGATGATCAAGATCACCAATATCGTGGCCCTGCTGCTTCTCGCCATCCTGGCGCACTAGCGGCGGCCGCGCCGGAAATCCTCCGGCTAGAATAGGAAAAGGCGCTCCGGGAATAACCGGGGCGCCTTTTTCATATCGCGCAAACAGGAAAGCAGCCGTGGTCTACTGCGAGCCTTCGCTCTGGCTGGAGAAGCGGCCAAGGTTGCCGAAGAACTGCTGCAGGATCGTCAGTTCGCGTCCCTCGGTCGGGGTTTCGCGGTCGACCAGGTCGATGACCCGCCCGTCCTCCAGCGTGTAGAGGCTCTTGTCGCTGACCGAGCCGGCATCGTCGAAGGATACCACCAGCACCTTGCGGTCGATGACCTGCGGCTTCATGAAGGCCACCTTCTCCATCTTGCTGCCGATGTAATACCACTTGTCGTCCTCGAAGGTGGACACCGTCGAGGGCGTGCCGAGCCGGTCGGCGACCGAGCTGCGGTCGTCCAGGCCGATGGCGATTTCGTTGATGTCCCTTTCCTTCGGAAGGTTGCCGTGGACGGAGATATTGTCCGAGCAGGCAGCCGCGGCGAGCAGGGCACAAGCGGCCATCAGGGTCGTGGCGCGCCTGAAGCCCCTGTGCCGTGTGTCTCTGGTGTGCAGTTTCATGGTGACGTTGACTCGCAATTTTCGGCTTGATTACTCCTGTTTCCCCGGCCATTTCAAGCCCAGCGCGTCGTTCTCGGCGCGGCGGTGCCGCTTTTTTCTTCCGAGAGGTCTCTCCCGTTGGCTCTCTTCGGCCTGTTTCGCAAAAGCTCGACAGAGCACGAGGCTGCCCGGAATCTCTACGATGCGGCCGTCAAGCAGGCGCGCCGTCCCGAGTTCTATCGCGACCTGGGCGTGCCGGACAGCCTCGACGGCCGCTTTGAGATGATCGTGCTGCACGTCTTCCTCGTGATGCACCGCCTGAAGAGCGCGCGCAGCGGGGTCAATGATCTTTCGCAGGCGCTCTACGATACGCTCTTTTCGGACATGGATCGCTCGCTGCGAGAGATGGGGGCGGGCGATCTCGGCGTCGCGCCACGGGTCAAGAAGATGGTGCAAGGCTTTGGCGGCCGAGTGCAGGCCTACGACCGGGCCCTGGAGCAAGACGACGCGGCCTTGCGCGAGGCGATCGCGCGCAACATCTATGGGACGGTCGAGGCCGACAGCCGTTCGCTCGAACGCATGGCGGCCTATGTGCGTGCGCAGGTCGGCGCGCTAAGCCGCCAGGACATCGCGCGTCTGTCTGCGGGCGAGGTGGCATTCCTGGATGCTCCGGCAGACCAAACGAGTCATTGATTGCGGTGCGTAGTTTCCCTATGGTTGCGCGCCTTCCGCGGCAAGAGCGGAGGTTTCCATGTCGAAGGGTGATGGCGAAGGCACGCCGAATGCGGGCGGGGTGGAGTTTTCCCGGCCACTGAAGGTGGGCCAAATCGCGGCCACCGGCCTCAGGCAGCACGTAGAGGCAAATGCAGGCGAGCGCGAGGCCGTCGCGCGGCGGCTGGCGCTCCAGGCTCTGGACAGCCTGCAGGGCGATGTGAGCGTCAGGGCGCGCGCGGGCGGACGTCTGATCGAGGTCGAGGGCGACTTGCGTGCCAGCCTCACGCAGCAGTGCGTGGTTACGCTGGAGCCGGTGGAGAACGTCGTGGAGGAGCATTTCCTCCAGCGTTTCACGACGGACCCTGATTTCGCCCAGGCGGACGAGATCGTGATCGACGTGGAAGAGGAGGATGCGCCCGAGCCCATCGAGGGCGAGGCGCTCGATCTCGGCGAAGCGCTGGTGCAGCAGTTGGCGCTGGCGCTGGATCCCTACCCCCGCGCCCCGGGCGCGGAGCTTGAGTGGCAGGAAGGAGACGAGGAAGACTCGAACCCCTTTGCGGTGCTCAAGCATTTGAAGACAGGCGGCTAGCGGCGGGCGAATTTCCATTGCCCGCGCCCTTGCCGTAAAACGGGAATTTGGCTAAGAAGCGGCTCCAAAGGTTCGTCGGATGCGGCGAAGGAACCGTTTCGCGTTGTAAACGAGAGTACGAGTTATGGCGGTACCAAAGAAGAAGATTTCCAAGTCGCGCCGCGACCAGCGACGGGCCCACGATGCCCTCAGTGCGGACAGTCACCACGAATGCCCGAACTGCGGCGAGGTCAAGCGGCCCCACCACGTTTGTTCGGCTTGCGGCTACTACAAGGGCCGCGAGGTGGTGGAAATCGAGTCGGTCTGACGCCGGCATTGCCACGCTTGCAGCGCCGGCGCCGCAACACGGAAACCAGGATTGCGGCGCTGCGCCAAAGGGCGATTCCACTGGCATTGGGTGAGGCCTCGTGAGCGATCGTATGACCATTGCCCTGGACGCTATGGGCGGCGATGCCGCGCCGCAAATGGTGGTCAAGGGGGCGAACATCGCCCGCCAGCGATATCCGCAGGTGGAATTCCTGATGTTCGGCCGCGGCGACGAGGTCGCGCCCCTATTGGATCGCTGGAAGCGGCTGAAGGAGCGCACGACCATCGTTCACACCGATGATGTGGTAGGGGCCGAGGACAAACCCTCCGTGGCGCTGCGCTCCGGGCGCAACTCCTCGATGCGCAAGGCCATCGATTCGGTGCGCGACAGCACGGCTGTCGGCGTCGTCTCGGCGGGCAACACCGGTGCGCTGATGGCCATGGCGAAATTCGCGCTGAAAACGTTGCCGGGCATAGACCGCCCGGCGATCGCTTCGTTCTTTCCGACTTTGCGCGGGGAATCGGTGATGCTCGATCTGGGCGCGAACGTGCAGTGCGACGCCCGCAACCTGGTCGAGTTTGCCGTTATGGGCAACGTCTTCGCGCGCACCGTGCTGGGCGTCGAGCAGCCGACCTACGGCCTGCTGAATGTCGGCTCCGAGGAGCGCAAGGGCCACGAAGCCTTGTGGGATGCCTCGGCCAGGCTCCGGGATGCCGTCCTGCCCGGCCGCTTCTTGGGATTCGTGGAAGGCGACGACATCGGCAAGGGATCCGCCGATGTGATCGTCACCGACGGCTTCACCGGAAACGTGGCGCTCAAGACCGCCGAAGGCACGGCAAAACTGGTCAACGAGTACCTGCGGCGCACCTTCCGATCTTCGCTGACGGCCTCGTTCGGCTATCTGCTTGCGCGCCGGGCTATCGGCAAGCTGCGCAAACGGGTCGATCCGCGCCGCTATAACGGTGCGGTCTTCCTGGGCCTCAACGGCATCGTCGTGAAAAGCCATGGCGGGACGGACGCCATCGGCTTTGCGAATGCCATCGGCGTGGCCGTCGATATGGCGAAGCACGACGTGATTTCCAAGATGCGCACCGACTTCGCGCAGATCTCCTCGGCTGGCGACGGCAAACGGGCGGCAGCCGGCACATGATGATCAGGTCGAGGATAAGCGCCTGCGGCTCCTACCTGCCGCAGCGCGTGATCACGAATGAGGATCTGGCGCGGGAGGTCAACACCTCGGACACCTGGATCCGGCAGCGCACCGGCATCTGCCAGCGCCATATCGCGGCGGAGGGAGAGGCCTCCTCCGACATGGGCACCGCCGCCAGCCAGCAAGCTCTGGAGCGCGCGGGCCTGGACGCAGACGATCTGGACCTTATCGTCTGCGCGACCGCGACACCGGACGAGACCTTTCCGTCCACGGCGACGCGCATCCAGTCGAACCTCGGCATGCGCCGGGGTGCGGCTTTCGACGTGCAAGCGGTATGCACCGGCTTCATCTACGCCCTGGCCGTGGCCGACAACTTCATTCGCAACCGCCAGGCGCAGCGTGCGCTCGTGGTGGGCAGCGAGACCTTTTCGCGCATCCTCGACTGGTCCGACCGTGGCACCTGCGTGCTGTTTGGCGACGGTGCGGGCGCGGTCGTGATGGAGGCCGCCGAAGGCGAGGGCCTGCCCAGCGACCGCGGTGTGCTCTCCACCCACATCTATTCCGATGGGCGCCATCACGACGCGCTTTATGTGGACGGCGGCCCGTCTTCGACCGGAACCGTCGGGCACCTGCGCATGCAAGGCCGCGAGGTCTTCCGCCATGCGGTGGTGCGTATGGCCGAGGCCATCGACGTGGCCCTCGAGCACAACGGCCTGACGCCCGGCGACGTCGATTGGATGGTGCCGCACCAGGCCAATGTGCGGATCATCGAAGCCATGGCGCGGCGCCTGAACCTTCCGATGGACCGGGTGGTCGTGACGGTCGACCGACATGCGAATACCTCGGCCGCGTCGATACCGCTGGCGCTCAACGAAGGCGTCAGCGATGGCCGAATCCAGCGCGGAGACCTGCTGCTGCTGGAAGGAATGGGCGGCGGATTCACCTGGGGCTCGGCGCTCGTGCGATGGTAGCGGGCGGGTGCTCATCGTTTGGCGTATAAGACGGGCCCCGCTTGCCCGCAAAGCTGGCAATTTGCGTCGAAGATAGAAGATCAACAATTCATTCTATCTACGCCAACAAAAAGGATGTTTGACGCCTGAGCGCCTCCGGGCTAACTTTCCAATCACAAGAAAACAAACCATGCAGGGGGAAGAGGCATGGCGGGAGCGACCGTGACGCGGGCCGATCTTTCTGAGGCGGTGTATCAGGAAGTCGGGCTATCCCGGAATGAATCCGCGGATTTGGTTGAGTCAGTGCTACAGGAAATTTCGGACGCGCTGGTTCAGGGGGACACCGTGAAAATCTCCTCCTTCGGAAGCTTTTCCGTGCGCCAGAAAGGGCAGCGCATCGGTCGGAATCCGAAGACGGGCGAGGAAGTGCCGATCCTGCCGCGGCGGGTCCTGGTTTTTCGCGCCTCGCACGTGTTGAAGGACCGCATCAACGACAATAGCGCTAGCTAGCCGCAGAAACCGGCGGTATGTCGGCGTCGGTCCGTAAGAGCGCTGCCGACGCGGAGAGGGGAACGAGGCAATGGCGACCAGCCGGACGGCGGGCAAATCTGCGGCAGCATTTCGGACCATCAGCGAGGTTTCCGAAGAACTGGATATCCCGCAGCACGTCCTGCGCTTCTGGGAGACCAAGTTCGCCCAGGTGCGGCCCCTGAAACGCGGTGGCGGCCGGCGTTACTACCGGCCCGAGGATGTTGAACTGCTGCGGCGGATTCGCGGTCTGCTCTATAACGACGGCTACACCATCAAAGGCGTGCAAAAGCTGCTGCGCGAGCACAGTGGCCGCGCGCCGCTGCCTTCGGATGAAGCCGCGGAAGCGGGCGAGGGTGCAAGCGAAGCGCCGCCATTGGGGGGTAAGCCCGCGCAAGCCGGTCAGGACCAGGATTTGAAGTCTCTGATCCGGGAACTCGAGACCTTGCGCGACATGCTGCAGCGCCATACCTGAAAATCTCCTGGACCGTCGGGACAGAGCCGTGCGCCGTCATTGCATGGAAAGACGGCGCTGGGCTATAAGGCGAGAGCCGCCGGGCGGCCCGCGCCAGGGCCACGGCGGGCGTTGACATGCCGGAGCGTAGCGCAGCCTGGTAGCGCACCACACTGGGGGTGTGGGGGTCGTGGGTTCAAATCCCGCCGCTCCGACCATTTAAATCAGTGGCTTACGAATCGCCGCTCATCCGGGATCTGAGTTCTATCGACTCCGCGGGTGAGCGGCGTTCCAACTTTCGGGCCGGCCGAGCATTGGCCGGAATACGATGCACGACGAAGGCCATGCAGCTTTCCTGAACGAGAGCGAACGCCGCCGGCACAGGATGCGCAACCTGCTGCATTCCGTGCTTCTGCTCGGCGGCATGGTGGCACTTCTGGCTTTATGCGCCTGGCCGTTGTTCGGCTGGTCGGGCGTGCCCTGGGTTCTGCTCGGCGGCTTTCTCGGACTGCTCCTCAGCCCGCGGCTTTCGCCGCGCTTCGTCCTCGGCATGTACCGGACAAGGGAGGTGCAGCCCTCCGAGTTTCCGCAAGGCATTCGCATTATCGACGACCTGGCGGCGCGCGCGGGCATAGCACGTCCTGCCCTGCATTACGTGCCGAG
>JAWVYK010000046.1:0-13848 GCA_033722755.1 Rhodovibrionaceae bacterium
CGTCACCTGTGCCAGCACGCCGGCGGCGACAACGCCCGCGTCTGTCACGAAAAGCGGCTTGCCGATGCCAAGCTCGCTCAGGTGCTGCGGCAGGCGCGCGACGGCGCCGTGGTCGAAATCGATCGTTGTCAGGTAGTTGATCAGCGCCATGGCAGCCGGCCGTCAGGCCGCTTCGCCCAACGCGGCGCCGGCGATCCAACCGCCGCCCAGCACGCGCGAGCCGTCGTAGAAAACGGCCGCCTGGCCCGGCGCAACGCCATACTGCGGCGTCTCCAGACGCACCTCCGCGCCGCCGCCGTCGCGGGCGAACACGCGCGCCGGCGTTGCCGCCTGGGCCGAGCGCAGCTTCACGCTGACCGCCTGGCCTTCGGCGGAGAGCGGCATGTCGCCGAGCCAGTTGACCTGCTTCACCTCTACGAGGTCGCGGGCGAGCGCCTGCTTCGGGCCCACGACGACGCGCCGCGTCTCCGGCTCCACGCGCACCACATAGAGCGGCTCCTCCGTTCCCCCAATGCCGATGCCGCGGCGCTGCCCGACGGTGAAATTGATGATGCCGTCGTGGCGGCCCAGCACGTTGCCGGAGAGGTCTACGATATCGCCGGGGTCGCACGCGCCGGGGCGCAGCTTCTCCACCACCCGGGCGTAGTTGCCGCCCGGAACGAAGCAGATGTCCTGGCTGTCCGGCTTTGCCGCAACCGGAAGTTCCAGCCGCTTGGCGATATCGCGGGTCTCGGTCTTTGGCCGGTCGCCCAAGGGAAAGCGCAGGAAATCGAGCTGCTCTCGGGTGGTGGCGAAGAGGAAATAGCTCTGGTCGCGGCTGTCGTCGACGGCGCAGTGCAGCTCCGCGCCGCCCGGGCCGCTCTCGCGCCGCACGTAGTGCCCGGTCGCCAGCGCATCGGCGCCCAGCTCGCGGGCGGTGTCCAGCAGGTCGCGGAACTTGACCGTCTGGTTGCAGCGCACGCAGGGAATAGGCGTCTCGCCGCGCAGGTAGCTGTCGGCGAAGTCGTCGATGACGCTGTCGCGGAAGCGGCTTTCGTAGTCGAGCACGTAGTGTGGCATCTCCAGCCGCTCGGCCACCCGGCGGGCGTCGTAGATGTCCTGTCCGGCGCAGCACGCCCCCTTCTTGCCGATGGCCTGCCCGTGATCGTAGAGCTGCAGCGTGATGCCGACCACGTCATAGCCGGCCTCCTTCATGAGCGCAGCCGTCACCGAGGAGTCCACACCGCCGGACATGGCGACGACGACCCGGGTGTCGGCGGGGCTCTTTGCAATGCCCAGTGAATTGCTGTCTCGTGCGCTGCTCATGGCGCGGAATATAGGGGCGCAAGCGTCGCGGACAAAGTGCCGAAGCGCGCTTCAGTCACGCAGCAGCTCGGCCAGCCGCTGCAGTGGGGCCCGGTCTTGGCCCAGCGCAATGTAGACCGAGAAGTGACCGCGGTTGCGGTGGAATTGATTGCCGCGCTTCACGCCCCAGCGCCGGGCGAGTTCCAGACCGCCGCCATAGGGCGTTACGACGTCCTTGCTGCCAAGCAGCATGACGATGCGCTCGGCCGGCACGACCGGCGTTTCGCCCGGCTCAAGCAGCGGCCGCAGCCGCGACAGTGACTCGTGGTCCCATCCCGCCGCACGTAATTCCTCAGGCAAATTCATCAGCTTGGCTAGGCCACCTTCAAGTCCCGTCTCAAGCATGTCGGCGCTGGTGCCCACGAGGAACAAGGTGTCGGGCCGGCACGCCTCCGGCCACTGCCACGCGGCGCTGGCGGAAAGCTGCGAGGTCAGCGCGCCCAGGCTGACGCCGCCGAGCGCCACGTGCGCGCTGCCGCGCGCCCGCGCCCATGCGATCAAGCTCGCGGCCTCCGCCGGCCAATGCTGCATCAATTCGATCTGGCCCAGCGGCGCGCGGGCGATCACCGGTTCCCCGCCCCATTGCCCGTCCGGTCGCCGGCGCCCATGCCACGGGCCTTCCGGACGGATCACCCGAATGCCTTGGCAGGCCAGCTCGTTAACGGCGTCAGATTGCTCTTTCCAGCTTTCGATCTCCATCGAAATGCCGTGCAGAAACACCAGCGTGGGCGGATTGTCGACCTTCTCGGGCTCGTAGACCCGGGCCCAGGCGGTGTCGCCAAGCGGCGATTGGAACCGCAGCCAGTAGACACGGCCATACGGGCCGGCGAGCGCATGGGACGTCTCGACGTCGGCCGGGCGCGCGGGAAACGCCTTCTCCGGCGCGGCGAGCCGGTCGCCCTGCTGGCGTTCCACGAGGGCGACGCTGGGGACGCGGTACTTGGCGCCTTCGATGCGCTGGCGCAGGTGCCAGGGCAGAAAGGCGGCGCGGGTAATCGACAGCGCATGGACGGTTCGCTGGCGCGCCAGTTCCGCCTCCACAAGATCGGCGTCCGAAGGCGCTGTGCTGGCGAAGACCGCGGCCTGCCAGTGCTCGTGCGCGTGCGCGTAGTCGGCCCGCCGTTCGTCGATATAGGCCAAGGTGCGCTTGAGAACCGCCGCGGGAATCTCCGCCTCGGGCAGCGCGCTGCGGAAACGGTCGGCGTCGCCGCGCGCCCAGATGGCCACCGCCCAGGCCCGCGAGAGCGACAGGAACCAGTTGCCCACCCACCTGAGGCTGACGCGGTCGAACCAGGGCCGCATCAGGATATCGCCCCAGGGGTCGGTCAGGTATCCCGGAGTCTCCAGATCGGGAAGGCGCGTGCGGCGCTCTTGGCTTTCGGCTTTGCCCATGGCGCGAAGCATAACCGCACGTTGCAGGCTTTACGAGGACAGCGGCAGCCAAAATAGGCGGCGCTTTGGGGGCGCACAGCACATCCCAATCTGCTAATCTTCGCCCAATCGACGCACCCGCCACCCCGTTCTGCAAGGAGAGCGTGAAATCATGAAATCGATCCGAAGCCTGATCCTGGGCCTCGCCGCCATCGCCGCAATCTCACTTGCTGCACCGCTTTCCGCCGCGCCCGAAGGCATGGTCGTCACCCCGACCAAGCACAGCTATCAAGAGCTGATCGACCGGCTGGACGAAGCGGCGGCCAAGCACAAGATGGGTATCGTCTCGCGCGCCAGCGCCACGATCGGGGCCAAGAAGGTCCTGGACAAGACGATCCCGGGCAACATGGTCGTCGGCGTCTATCATCCGCGCTTTGCCGTGCGCATGCTGGAAGCCAGCATCCCGGCCGGCATCGAGGCGCCGATCCGCTTCTACATCACGGAGAACGAGGACGGCACGGCAACCCTCCGCTATCGGAAGCCCTCGGCCGTCTTTGCGCCCTACGACGACGGCGGCGAGGCGCTGGACAAGCTGGCCGCGGAACTGGACGAGGTCTTCGCGGCCATCGCAGCCGACGCTACGGGCATGTAGAGCAGCCGGCGCGCCGCCGGCAACCTCAGGCCGCGTCCAGGCCCATCTGCCAGAAGCCGATCTCGAGCCGCGTGGCGTCGCGGAAGGTGCGCGCAAGCTCCGGCCAGCGCGGTGAGGCTGACGCATCGGCACCGATGCGCGCCGCCGCCACGCGGTCCAGTTGCTCGACCGAGGCACGGGCGACCGACTGATAGTCGTCGCCGCCATAGGTCTCGACCCAGTTTCGGTAGGGATTTTCCAGGCTGAGCGCGCTTTTCATGCCGGCGAGCCTGCGGCCGATTTCACCATAGCCGGCCACGCAGGGGCTGAGAGCCACCAGAAGGTCGAGCAGGTCGCCCGCCATGCCGCGCTCCAGCACGTAGCGCGTATAAGCCATGTTGGCCGGGTGCTCAGGAGCAGCGGCCATCTCCGCCTCGCCGATGCCCCAGCGGGCGCAGTAGTCGACGTGGAGCGACATCTCGTCGTTGATGAGCGCGCCCAGCGTGGCGGCGGCCTGGCGCATGTCGGCGACCTCGTCGGCCTTGTAGACCGCCAGCGCGTAGGCGCGTGAGAAATGGCGCAGGAAGAGATAATCCTGGATGAGATAGTAGCGGAAGGCGGGTTCCGGCAGGCTGCCCTCGGCCAGCCGCGCGACGAATTCATGGCCGGTGTAGGCCTGCCAGTCGTCGGCGCAAGAGGCCTTCAGGGCCTCGTAGATCGAGGAAGCGGTCATGTCCAGTGCCGGGCCGTTCGCGCGCCGCGCCTCAGTCCAGCAGCATGTTGTTGGTTTCCTGCGGCAGCCTGACCACCAGCCCGTCCAATTCGTCGGACATGATGATCTGGCAGCCCAGCCGCGAGGTCTCCTCGAGCCCGAAGGCGAGATCGAGCATGTCCTCCTCGTCCTCGCTCGGCTCGTCCAGCTTCTGGAACCAGCTATCGTCGACGATGACATGACAGGTCGAGCAGGCGAGCGAGCCTTCGCAGGCCCCCTCGATATCCACGCCGTGCTTGTGCGCGATTTCCATCACGGACAGGCCCACGGGGGCATCGACTTCCTTGTGGTTCCCGTCCTTTTCGATGAAGACCATCTTCGGCATGGCTATCGTGCTTCCTCTCGTTCCTCGTTCCGTGGACCTTGGCCGTGGACCTTGGCCGTGGACCTTGGCAAGGCTCTCGGCTGCTGGCCCTCACTTAGTGTCTCGGCCGCTGCGATACCAGTCTCGCTGCGTCACCTAAGCGTCTGGCGCCGTCATCTCTCGTTGGATCATTCGGCGGCATCGGAGGCCGTCTTCGCGTCCTTCCGCAGGATGCGCACCGTGTCCGCCAGCGCGTCCACTGCGGCGTCGACCTCGGCCTCCGTGGTCGTGCGGCCCAGTCCAACGCGCAGGCTGCCCGCGGCTTCCTCTTCGCTCAATCCCAGCGCCTTCAAGACATAGGAAGGCTCCACCGCCGCAGAGCTGCACGCCGATCCGGACGACAGCGCCAGGCGCTCCTCCAGCCGCTCGATCATGGCGCGCCCGTCTACGCCGGCGAAACGCAGGTTCAGGTTGCCCGGCAGGCGTTCCTCGGGGTGCCCGTTGATCTCGAACGTCCCGCCGTCGGCCTCCAGCTTCTTGCGCAGTCCGTCGACAAGGCGCGTGCGCAGCCCCGTCAGGCGCTCGGCCTCCGCCGACATTTCCTCGCGCGCAATGGCCGCGGCCTTGCCCAGCCCGACGGCCAGCGGCACCGGCACCGTGCCCGAGCGCAGACCCCGTTCCTGCCCGCCGCCGTCGAACAGCGGCGTCAGGCGCACGCGCGGGCGCCTGCGGACATAAAGGGCGCCGATCCCCTTGGGTCCGTAAATCTTGTGCCCCGAGATGCTCATCAGGCCGATGTTCATCTCATCGACGTCGAGCGGAATTTTGCCGAAGGCCTGCGCCGCGTCGGTGTGGAAGGTCACGCCCTGTGCATGGCACAAAGCACCGATCTCGGCGAGCGGCTGAATTACGCCGATTTCGTTGTTGGCCGCCATGACCGAGACCAGCACAGTGTTTTGGTCGAGCGCTTTTTTCAGACGGTCCAGATCAACCAGCCCGTCTGCGTCGACGGGCAGAAAGGTCACGCGGAAACCCTCGCGCTCCAGCGCCCGCGCGCTTTCCAGCACGCACTTGTGCTCGGTGGCGACGGTGACGACGTGGTCCTTTCCGAAATGCTCGCGCTGGAAGCGCGCCGCGCCCTTGATCGCCAGGTTGTTCGATTCCGTGGCGCCGGACGTGAAAATGATTTCACGGCCCTGCGCGCCGATCAGGCCCGCGATGTCGGCGCGCGCGGCGTCGACCGCCTCCTCCGCCTGCCAGCCGTATGCATGCTCGACGCTGTGCGGATTGCCGAATCGCTCGTTGAAGTATGGCAGCATGGTCTCGACCACGCGGGGATCGGTGGGCGTGGTCGCCTGATAGTCCAGGTAGATCGCCTTCGGCTGGGCTTGCTGCGTCATCGGCTGTCGTGCGCCTCCTTCATGCATGAACGATCTCTTCGCACGTCCGTTCAAGCCGCCTGCACCCGGCGCGCCAGCGGCTCCCAGGCGGCCAGGAAGCGGTCCACGTCGCTGGCCCGGCTGGCCCAGCCGAGGCTGATCCTGATGGCGCTGGAGGCCACCGCGTCGTCCATTCCCATGGCCCGCAGCACGTGGCTCGCCGTGACTTTCCCGGAGGAGCACGCGGAGCCCGCGCTGACGGCCACGCCGGCGAGATCAAGAGCCATGACCTGCGTCTCCGCCTTCAGGCCAGGCAGGGCGAGGCAGCTCGTATTGGCCAGCCGCGGCGCGTTGCGGCCCAGAATTCGCGCGTGCGGGGCAACGTCCAGCGCAGCTTCCTCCAGGCGGTCGCGCAACCCGGCCAGGCGGGCGCCCTCGTCCATCTGCGCAACGGCCGCCTCGGCCGCGGCGGCAAAACCGGCAATGCCGGCGACATTCTCGGTTCCGGCCCGCCGGCGGCTTTCCTGTCCGCCTCCCAGTGCCTGCGCCTCGAGGGTCACGCCCTCGCGCACCAGCAGCGCACCGACGCCCTGCGGCCCGCCCAGCTTGTGGGCGGACAGGCTCAGCATATCGACGCCCAGCTCCTCCATGTCGAGCGGCAGGCGACCGGCCGCCTGCACGCCGTCGCAATGAAACAGTGCACCCGCGGCGTGGGCAACGGCGGCTAGTTCCGAAACCGGCTGTACGACGCCCGTCTCATTGTTCGCCAGCATCACCGAGACCAGGGTGTCGCCGCCCCCGTCGGCCAGTCTCCGCTGCAACTCGTCCGGCCGTACGAGGCCGTCGGCGTCCAACGGCAGATGATCGGCATCGCCGCGGGCGGCCAGAACCGAATCGTGCTCGCCGGCCGAGACGATGACCCGTGTGCGGCCGCAGCCGCGCAGCGCCAGATTGTTCGCTTCCGTGCCGCTGCCCGTGAAGACGACGCCGGCCGGAACCGCGCCGAAGAGCTCGGCGACGGTGGCGCGAGCCGCCTCGATCCGGGCGCGTTGCGCGCGGCCATAGCCATGCACGGACGAGGCATTGCCCATCGTATCCATGGCGGACGCGACGGCCTCGCGCGCTTCCGGACGGAGCGGCGCAGTTGCGTTGTAATCGAGATAGACGGGCCCGTTCATCGCTTTACGAAGCTGGCGTGGCTGTGTCGACGATCACTGGGCGGCCATGCCGCTGTCCGAGCCGTCGGAGCCGTTGTTTGTCTCGGTCGCCTCGAAAAGCCGGCTGGTGCCGAGCACCCGGCGTTCGACCACGTCTTCCAGTGTAACGGAGGAAAGGTAGAGGTAGATCTGGTTGCCCAGCTCCTCCCAGAGGTCGTGGGTCAGGCAGCGGCTCTTGTTGCTGCGGCAACCGAAGGGCTGGCCCGGTGTGCAGCGCGTGGCCCGGATCGGCTCGTCCACCGCCAGAATGATGTCCGAGATGCGGGTCTCACCGGGCTGGTGCGCCAGCATGTAGCCGCCGCCGGGTCCACGGACGGAACTGACCAGTCCGCCGCGCCGTAGTTTGGCGAAGAGCTGCTCGAGATAGGACAGGGAAATTTCCTGGCGCTCCGCGATGTCGGCCAGCGCCACTGGCTTGCCGGAACTGGCCGCGGCCAAGTCCACCAGCGCCATGACGGCGTAGCGCCCCTTTGTGCTCAGTTTCATCGGGTCTTGCTCCCAAAAGCCTTGTTACAGGCGCCCGGCACGCGGGTTGCAATGTCCGCGGGCCATGGTTCGGTCCAAACGCTTAGCTTTTCTCACTCAGCATTCGCCGCCCGGCTCCTTGCCGGCGGCGGAGCTTTTGCCGGCCTCGCGCTCGCCCACCTCGACGGCCGGAATATCGCCCGAGTCTTCGCGTTGGCGCTCCAGCTCGTCGACGCGCGTGCGCAGCCGTTGCAGTTCGTCCATCAGCCCGTCCAGCGTGCGGCCCATCGGATCCGGCAGGTCGCCCAGCGGCGTGCCGTAGGCGACGAAGCGGCGTTGCTCCGCCTCGGTTTTTCTGCCGGTCGGCACCGCCTTGGCGGGGATGCCGACGAAGGTCGTGTCCTCGGGCACATCGCGGGTCACCACGGCGTTGGCGCCGATGCGCGCGCACCGCCCGACGGTGATCGGCCCAAGGACCTGCGCGCCCGAGCCCACGATCACATAGTCCGCCAGCGTCGGATGGCGTTTCTGGTTGCGCTGACTGTCGCTGTCGACACTGGGCGCCACGCCGCCCAACGTGACGTCGTGATAGAGCGTCACGTCATTGCCGATCTCCGCCGTCTCGCCAATGACCACGCCCATGCCGTGATCGATGAACAGACCGCGGCCGATCTTGGCGCCCGGATGAATCTCGATCCCGGTCACCCACCTGCCGAACTGCGAGATCAGGCGCCCCAGCAAGTGCCATTTGCGCTCCCAAAGCCAGTGCGCCAGTCGGTAGAACATCACGGCCTGGAAACCGGGATAGCAGAGCACGACCTCGACGCGCGAACGCGCGGCTGGATCGCGCGCCATCATGGAATCGAGCTCATCCTTGAGCGTCTTGAACATGCTGCTTCCCGTCATGATATTATCCGCGCCCACGTGAAGCTGGCGCCGGCAGCCGTTTTCTCCCGAATGCTGCCGTTGATCGCTCGTTTTTCGGCAGGCGACGACTTGTCCGGACGTTGCGGGCGCGTCTATCGGGCGGCACTGGCGCCAAGTATGCTTCGCAGGAAAGATAGATAGCCCGAGTATTCTGGTCAAGATTTGCCCCGGCGCTTAAATAGCGCCACGAACGGCCCAAGCCGACGGCGAAAAAGGAGAATTTTTTAGAAAATGCCCGACGTTATCTTCAACGGACCGGAAGGCCGGCTCGAGGGCCGCTACCAGCACTCCAAGGCGTCCAACGCGCCCATCGCTCTTATGTTGCATCCCCATCCGCAGCACGGCGGGACGATGAACAACAAGGTCGTCTACACCCTGTTCCACTCCTTCGTGCGCCAGGGATTCTCGGTGCTCCGCTTCAATTTCCGCGGCGTCGGACGCAGCCAGGGCACTTTCGACCGCGGCGAGGGCGAGCTTTCCGACGCAGCCTCGGCACTGGACTGGCTTCAAACCTACAACGAAAACACGCAGGGCTGTTGGATTGCCGGCTTCTCCTTCGGCGCTTGGATTGGCATGCAGCTGCTCATGCGCCGCCCGGAAATCCAGGGATTCGTCTCGGTGGCCCCGCCTGCGAATATGTACGACTTCTCCTTCCTGGCCCCCTGCCCGTCCTCGGGTCTCGTCGTGCAGGGCGAGCGCGACGATCTGGTGCCGGAGAATTCGGTCGAGAAGCTGGTGCAGAAGCTCTCGGCGCAACGCGACATCGACATCGATTACCGCGTCGTGAAGGGCGCCAACCACTTCTTCACAAACCAACTGGACGAGCTGTCAGGCCACGTTGAGGACTATCTGGGCAAATCCTTGGGTGCGCCCGGACAAAAGGCCGCGAAAGCCGACAGTTGAACCCGCGCCAGCGCGGCGGAGATGCGCGCTCAACCCGCGCGCCGTGCCCCAGAAGCCGGAAACAGCCGACCACCGGTGACGGCCTTGCGCACCCCTGTCGTGCCGGGCACGGAAAGCGCCAGCCCGGACAGCGACCTGACCGCTAGGAAGGCGAAGGCCTCGGCCTCCAGGAAATCGCCCCGCCAGCCAACCGCCTCCACCGGGTCCACCGGCGCCTGAAGCGCATCGGCCAAGCCCCGCATCAGCGTTGGATTGTGGCGGCCCCCGCCGGTTATCAGCCAGCGTTGGGGCGGCGCTGGCAGATGCGCGAGCGCGCGCTTTACGGATGCGGCTGTGAAAGCCGTCAGCGTGGCGGCTCCATCGGCTGCGGAGAGATTCGCGACCGGTGCGGGATCGAAAGCGTCGCGGTCCAGCGACTTCGGCGGCCGACGGTCGAAATAGGGGTTGTCGAGCAGCTTCGTCAGGGCCGCGGAATCGACCGTGCCCCGGGCGGCCAGCGCCCCGCCTTCGTCGTGCGGCTGCGCAGTGGTTCGCATCGTCCAGTCGTCGATCAGCGCATTGCCGGGGCCGGTGTCGAAAGCCAGCAGGCCGTCGTCTTCGCCGATCCAGGTGACGTTGCCGACGCCACCGAGGTTGAGCACCGCCAGAGGCCGCGGCAGCCCGGCCGCCAGCGCCCGGTGATAGAACGGCGCGAAGGGCGCGCCCTCGCCGCCCTCGGCCACGTCGCGGCTGCGAAAGTCTGCCACAACGTCGACGCCGGCTGCCTTCGCCAGCAGCGCGCCCTCTCCGATCTGCCAGGTTCTGTTTTCTTCCGGCGCATGCAAGATCGTGTGGCCGTGAAATCCGACGACGCGAACGTCGGCCGCGGCAAGACCGCTGCTCCCGATCAGTTCGGCAACCGCCTTGGCGTGAAGCTCGGTCAGTTCCCGTTCCACCTGCGCGACCGGTCCCTTGCCCCCGAGCACGCCGCGCAGGCGCGCGCGCATGGCTTCGTCGTAGGGCCATGTCGCCGCAGGCCCGAAGTCGAAGACCCGCTCGCCGTCGGTCAGGATCAGCGCCGCGTCGATGCCGTCGAGCGAGGTGCCGCTCATAAGGCCAAGCGCCCACACGCCATTCGCCCGGCCCGGTCCGCCTCCGGACGGCTTTTGGGTCGGGGTCGTCGCCTGCGTTGGGGAAGCCGTGGGGTTCATTGTCGGCATCGAGCGATTGTGCTAAACGGTCGGCCCCGCGGCAAGCGGGCCGTAACGCGCCGGCGCGCACGAGCCCGGCGGGCCGCGTCGCCGCGCCATCGATCATGTCCGGTACTCCGATGACCGAGCCTCGCTCCAAGCTCCTGCGCGACCTGCAAGATCGCGGATACGTCCACCAGTGCACCGATCTGGAGGGCCTGGATCGGCTGGCCGCAGGCGAGCGCCTGATCGCCTACATCGGCTTCGACTGCACGGCGGATTCGCTGCACGCAGGCTCGCTGGTGCCGATCATGCTGCTGCGCCGCCTGCAGCAGCATGGCCACAAGCCCATCGTCCTGATGGGCGGCGGGACCAGCAAGGTGGGCGATCCGTCCGGCAAGGACGAGGCCCGGCAGTTGATGGACGATGCCCAGATCGCCCGAAACATGGAAGGCATCCGCAGCGTCTTCAAAAAATTTCTCACCTTCGGCGATGGTCCGACCGATGCGGTCATGGTGAACAACGCCGATTGGCTGGACGATCTGAATTACATTGCCTTTCTGCGTGATTACGGCCGCCATTTCTCGATCAACCGCATGCTTGCCTTCGATTCCGTGCGGCTGCGCCTGGACCGCGAGCAGCCGCTGACGTTCCTCGAATTCAACTACATGGTCCTGCAGGCCTATGACTTCGTCGAGCTGGCGCGGCGCTACGGTTGCCAGCTTCAGATGGGCGGCTCGGACCAGTGGGGCAACATCGTCAGCGGCGTCGAGCTCGCCCGCCGGGTAGACCAGCGCCAGCTTTACGGTCTGACATCGCCGCTGCTGACCACCGCCTCGGGTGCGAAAATGGGCAAGACGGCGCAGGGTGCGGTCTGGCTCAACGAGGAAAAGCTCTCCGCCTACGAGTACTATCAATACTGGCGCAACACCGAAGACGCGGACGTCGGCCGGTTTCTCCGGCTGTTCACCGACTTGCCGCTGACGCGCATTGC
Source organism: Rhodovibrionaceae bacterium (assembly GCA_033722755.1). Taxonomy (GTDB): domain Bacteria; phylum Pseudomonadota; class Alphaproteobacteria; order Kiloniellales; family Rhodovibrionaceae; genus JAWVYK01. Next base: position 11,477 of record JAWVYK010000046.1, read on the forward strand.
CGAGTTGGAGGCCCTCGCAGGCGCGCAGATCAACGATGCCAAGAAGGTTCTCGCCTACGAGGCAACGCGGATGTGCCACGGCGAAGACGCCGCCGAGGCCGCGGCTGAGACCGCGCGGCGCACTTTCGAGGAGGGCAGCCTGGGTGAAAGCCTGCCGGTGATCGAGGTGCCGCGCGCCCGGCTGGAGGCGGGCGTGCCGGCCTATGAGCTGTTTCGCGAAGCCGGTCTGGCCGAGTCGAACGGCGCGGCCCGGCGCCTCATCAAGGGCGGCGGCGCCCGTGTCAACGACTCCAAGATCGCCGACGAAAACGCCAGCCTCTCCGTCAGCCACCTGGACGATGCCGAGCAAGGCGTCATCAAGCTGTCCGCGGGCAAGAAACGCCACGCGCTGGTGCGCGCCGTGTAAAGCCGCGCGCCGCGGCACGCCGAGATCAGGGCGTATTCTGTATTTCGGGATAGACGGACACTTCCGAATCCTTGGGCGGCGCCTCGCCGTCGAAGATGTTGAAAACCCCGCGCAGGAATCCGGGCGTCAGTACGGAAAGCGGATTGACGCTGACCTCGGGCTCGGTGACCGGCCCGCGCACCTTGTAGGTCACGGCCACGACGCCCTCGCCTTCGCCGCCGGTCAGCACGCGGCCAAGCAGCGGAATCTTTCCGAGAAAGCGGTTGACGCTGTAGGCTGGCACCACTGTGCCTTCGACATCGATGGCATCGGCTACGAGATCGACCTCGCCTTTGGCAGTGAGGCCGAGGGCGGGCCCATGCGCGCGCAACAGCTTGCTCGATATCTTGCCGTCCTTGACCCTCAGATTGCCGGTCGCCTCGGTGAAGCGGATGCCTTCGCCGGACAGCAGGTCGCTGGCGCCCGTCAAGGAAGCGATGCTCAGAATGCGGGCCATCACGGGGGCCTCGACCATCGTGAACTCGCTGACGCTAAGGGCGGCCTTCAGGGGCTTGTCGGGACTGTTCGGCGGACGGCCGCCGCGTAGCTGGAACTGCCCGCCCTCGATGGTGTCGAGCAGGTCGAACACCCGCAAGGTCGCGCCGAAATCCTCCGAATCCGCTGAGAGCGCAACCCCCTCGTTGCCGTCCGGGCCGTAATAGAACTGGATCGGCACGGGCGGCGGCGGCCCCGCGCCTGCATCGTTTTCCGGACCCGGCTTGCTGCGCGGCGCGCGGCGCAGTTCTCCCGGCAAGTCTCCGCTCAGGCTGATCAGGACCCACCCCTCGCGCTTGCGCTCCAGTTTCAGCGAGGCGTTTTCTATCCGCCGGTCCTTGCCCATGATGATCGGATCAAGATTGGGCGCCTCCACGAGCAACGGCGGGTCCTCGCCCTCGGAGCTCTCCTCGGCATCTTCCTTCGCGGGCGACTCGAGATCCTCGAGGAAGGGACGCGCATCCAGTCGGCCGCGGCCGATGGTGAGATGCAGGCCGCCCTCTTTGCGCATGAGTTCCAAATCATGCAGGTCCGAGCGCCCCGCCACGAATCGCGAAAGGCTAAGTCGTTCGGGCACGCCGTCGCCGGCGAAGTAGACGTCGCCCTCCGCATGGAAGCGCTCCCCGTCGATCTCGAGCGCGCCAATATGAACGATTTCGTCTCCCTCGAGCTCCACGATACCGCGGCCGTCGGCCGGGTCGCCGGGATCCTTGCGCCAGTTCATGAAAGGCAACGACAGTCCCGCCGCCGTGAAGTCCGCTTCGATCGCCACCTGGCCGATGCCGCCGCGCGCGGCACGGTAGTCGACCTCGAGGGCGATGGGACCGGTCAGATAGGGCGCAGCCTCCAACCCCAATACTTCGCGTCCGTAGGCGCCGAGACTGGGCACCGTCGCCTGAACGCTCCGCGTGAGTTCCTCCGCATCCGAGAAGTTTTCCCGCCATTCAAAGGTAAGCGGCACATCGGCGATCCGGCCGGGGCCCCTCAGGAGCATGTGCGCCTTGTCGACCACCAGGTCGAGTTGGCCGTCGGTGAGGTCGAGGCCCATCATGACCGCCGGCGCCGCCGCGTCGGCAAGCTGCGCCTGGGCCTTGACCGTGATGTCGTCGAAGGTCACGGCGTCGAGCAGCGGGATGGAGAAATAGGCGCCGACGCGCGCGGTGCCCTCCGTGCCCTCGGCGGATATCCCGAGACCCGACAGCAAATCCAGGCGCGGATGACTGAGAAGCTCCAGGAACCTTGGCACCGGGCCATCCACGTTGACATCAACGACGGCTGTCTGATCTGCCGTCTGGAAGCCAATCAGATCGACCGTGCTTTCGCGCAGCTGCAGCTCGCCAACCCTGCCGCCCGCCGGCTCCAGGTAGACGCCGGCCATATCGAAGGTCGCTTGTCCATCGATCCCGGTGATCGGCGGCAGCTCCGGGAAAAA
>JAWVYK010000047.1:0-13783 GCA_033722755.1 Rhodovibrionaceae bacterium
GTTGGATAGTGCTACCCCCTAAGCGCAGGCACTACGCCTTTTTACCGGTATACCTCTTCTCATTGGAAAGGCGGAGGGCGAGCCGCCCTCATATGAGTGGGCAAGCAAGAAATGCCCCGAATGGGGCAGCAAGGGGTGCAGATGGACCAGTGCGTCTCGAAGGGACACACCTGTCCGGCCAATCGAGTTATTCGCCAGAACGCCCATCGTGGCGCTCGGGCAATGCCGTCTTTTGTCGGCCGCCGGCGCACCGCCGGACGCCTGGCGCGCGCCCGCCGCGGCTCGCCCGGGCTCAAGGCCGTGGTGGCGGCACTCATGCTTTCGCTCACGATCGCGCCGTGGACCGCGAAGGGCGATCCTGCGCCCGATGGCAGAGCGACGGCCCCGGTCCATTCCGAGGCCGCCTACGCGGAACTGGCCGCGAAGGCCGAACAAGGAAACACCAGCGCCCAGATCGTCGCCGCCACAATGCTGGCCGGGCGCAAGGGCGGGCGTGCGGATCCGGTGCTGGCGATGAAATGGTTTCTCTGCGCGGGCGAGCAGTTGAGCCCCGCCACCTGGCCGTCGCGCGCGCTTTCCGCGCGCGTCATGGTCGAAACCGCGCTCTCCAAGCAGTCCTATGCGCGCGCTCAACGATTGGCGGCGGCGGAATGCGGGCTCGGCCAGGTTGCTTCGAAAACGGCGGGCCCCGCACCCAGAGCGGTGGACGAGAGCCTGTCGCTGGACTGGCGCACCGCGCTTTTCGGCCCCGGCAGCGCAATCGGCAAGGCGGCGGATCAGGTTTCCGGCGCCCTTGGGCTGGACGCGGTCGAACGGTCCCTCCGCCGTGCGCGCCAACGCAACCCCGATGTCTTCGCCGATCTCGGCTCGCTCGTGCTGATCCTGCTGTGGGGCCTGACCGGCGTTTTTCTTGTGGAGCGGTTACGCGACCACGACATCGGGCCCCGAAGTTTTCGCTAAGCCCGCCCGCAATCGCCGTTGCCGCGCCCGCGCGCAGGTGGAGAGGGCGCCGTTCAGGCGAAGCGGCATCTCGCCGGATTGCTCCGCTCGCGCCCCATGACGCCTTCTGGACGTTGTAGACCTTGTGGAGAGCTAGGCAGCGATCTGCCGGCGGACCAAATCCAGTTCGCGTCCCAGAAACCGGGCCAGACGCTGCATGCCGCGAACGCCGAAGGCCGCTTCCGCGCGGCTGTTGTAGTTCGTGTTGGTGTTCACGTCGTAGGTATAGATCGTGCCGTCCGGTGAGCGGACGAACTCGATGCCCGCGACTTCGATGCCGTTGCGCGCACAGAACTCCGTATAGAGCTTGATGAGCGTGGGCTCGACGGTCTCGCCGATTTCGAACTTCTCCCGGCCGGAGGGCAGCGCGCAGGCATCGGCGGGGCAGAGTTCGAACCCGTCGCTCGTGTCCACGCGCACCGCATAGAGAAACTCGCCGCCAATGAACTCGGCGCGCGTGATGCACGGCTCCTCGGGGCAGACGTACTGCTGCAATAGCCAGGTGCCGTCGAGCGGCCAGGCCGTGCCCGGGTCGTCCAACACCGCTGCCAGTTGGTCGAGGTTGTCGATGAGGACCACGCCAGCGCCCGAGCCTCCGCGGTTCGGCTTGAGGATGAAGGGCATCCGCCCGAACTCGCGCGCCGCCTCGATCGTCCGCTCGCGGCCGACGGCGCCGACGGTGCGCGGGGTCCGGATTCCGCAGGCTTCCAGCGCGGCGTACTGAGCAAGCTTGTCGACTTCCAAGGCCAGCGCGCGGCTGTCGTTGACAACGCGCCGGCCGTGCGCCTCCAGCCAGCGCAAGACATGACGCGTCCATTCCGGCGCATAGCGATGGTCCCGGAGATGCGAGGACGCGCTCATCCGGTTGTAGAACACGCCTTGCGGCGGCTGCGAGCGCGGGTCAAGGCAGCCCTCGTGCAAGTGCCATGGCTCGAACGGCACGCCGTCGGCCGCCAGGGCATCGAAGAGCGGAGCAGACCAGGCATCGTTTTCGTGCAGCACGAAGACCTTCGCCATTTTTTCACGCTCCCAATTTGTTAAATTGAGACAAAATCCGCATCCTTCATGTTGAAATAGACCGAATGTCCATGCAAGACAAGCGCATACCGGAGCAGGGGCTGCGCACATCTGCGTGAATGGACGCCCGTGTGCATCTGCGCGAAGACGCCGCGCGGCGATGGATGCGTGGGAGGCGGCGGCCCCCGACCCGAGGTGCGGCCTGCGATCACCGGCCGCGGCGAATTACCCCTTCGGGCTACGACATTTGATTGATAGTCCGTCAGCGTATTTTTTGTAGACTGAGGCCGGGCAGCGCAGTAAAGGCGGTTCATCCGCCGCGTCAGGGACCGATCGGGCAGGTTGGAATCGGTCCATGATCTGTTACGCGCTCCTTTCCCGAATTCTCTTTGTGATCCGCACGCTTATTCGCGTCATGCGCGAGATCGTCCGCGAAATTTTCGGCTGGGTCACACGGGCGATCAGCGCATTTGCGGCGCTGACCGATCATGTGTTCAGCGCACTGCCTTGGCCACTCAACAGGGTGTTCGGCCTGGTGACCAAGGTCATAGACGGCTTTGCCGAGGGCGTCGACTGGCTGGGCGAAGAGGTCATCATCCGGCTCATCGACGGCGTAACGGAAATCGTCTTTGAGTATGCCGCCTATGTTCTGAGCTGGATCTCCTGGCTTCTGGACTGGGGTATCCGGTGGCTTCCGCTTCTTCTGTCCAAAAAAGGGGTGCGCACGCCGATGACGGTGCCGCTTTGCGTAAAGATTCTGCAGGACAACGGCGGCAAGAACGCGATGGAACCCTCGGCGGTAAACCGGCTCATCGGCCAGGCCAACGCGATCATGGAAGACTCAAACGTCCAGTTCGTGCACGCGAGCGAAATGGAATTTATCCAGAAGCAGCGCTTTTTCGAAGGCGTGACCGGCGGCTTCTCTGGCTTGTTCCGGCGGTTCTTCACATGGTTTTCGGCGCGTGCGGAGCCGGGCTGCGTCACGGTCTTCGTGGTCAAAGAGGTCGAGGGCGCAACAAGCTGCGCCTACCCCGGAACGAACTGGGTTGTTATCGACGTGAGGGCGACGGGCGCCACCCTGGTGCACGAGGTTGGCCGTCTGTCCGATTTCTGGAGCCGTGTCGAGCCCGTGGGCGATGTTGAAATCATGAGCGCGCCCAACAGGTTCGTGCTCGAGGATCAGTGCTGCATGATCCGCACTTCGAAATTTGCCAGACTTCCGCGGTTCGACGATCTGATGTAGCCGGCTCGCGAGGACGGTACGTCCCGCCGTCCACATGGCGGCCTCTATCTCAGGCACCTTGGAACGGCTTGAAAGCGAGCCGTTGATAAAGAAGTCCTCGGTGATCATGTCGTAGACTTCGGCGACCAGACCTTCCGCCTGGCGCCGCGGTACCGCGCGCACATAGCGCATTGTTTGCACGGAAAGTACGTCAAACAGCCATAAACGCAGGTGTTTCGGCAACATTGGCTTTGGCCCTTCAAAGGCGTCTTGCGGAATAGGGCCTTGCGAGGGTGTCGCTGATCACCGCAGCTTTAGTCTCCCGAGGTGGGAACTCATGCCGTCTGTCCAAGGTCCAGCCGCCTAGCAATGCCGGTGGGAATGAAAGAGTTTCGCCGCATTCTTCGCCGGGCAGAGGATGACGAAGATAGCGGCGCCGTAGCCGTCGCCGCCCGGGTCATTCGCGAGGTGCGCAGGCGCGACGGCCTGACGACGGGCGCGCAGGACGCGTTGATGCACGAGTTGCTGGAGGAGTTGCGCACGCAAGGCTCCGGCGGGGTGCACGAAGACTATCTGCTGCGCGTCGAGGAACTGGCCGACGACAGGCAAACCACGGGTGGTCTGAGGCCGGACCTGCAACTCGAACTGATACGCCTTTATGTGCTCCAGAAGCGCTAGGCGGCAGTCTCTGCGCGTATCGGTGCTACACTAAAACCGAGACGCTTCCAGCGATGAGGCCGGCAGCGCATGACCCGCCGAAGCACACTCAGTTCGGAGGAGCGCGCGCAGAGGGAACGCTTCGATGCGCTCTACCTGCGCGCCTGCTCGCCGGTCATGCTGGCAATCGAAAAAAGCGTGTGCGGCTGCGACTACGGGGGCAACAGTTGGACGACCCGAGCCGAGGCCGACGGCATGATCTCCTCGCTCGGCCTGCAGTCTGGAACGCGGCTTCTAGACCTCGGCGCCGGCGCCGGTTGGCCGGGGCTTTACATGGCTCAATCCAGCGGCTGCGACGTGACGCTTGTCGATCTTCCGTTCAACGGGCTGAAAGTCGCTGCGGACAGGATTTGCAGGGACGGGCTGTCGGACCGGGCCAGGGCCGTTGTCGCCAGCGCTGCCGAATTGCCGTTCCCGCCCGAGAGCTTCGATGCCGTGACCCACAGCGATCTTCTGTGCTGTCTGGTGCCGAAACGGGCGGTGCTGGCAGCCTGCCGCGCGGCCGTCCGCGGGACCGGGCGGATGGTCTTCACGGTTATCTCCGTGGCACCCGATCTCTCGCCAGCGCGATATCGGCGCGCCGTGTCGAACGGGCCGGTGTTCATCGAGACGGACACACCCTATCCGGCGCTGCTGCGCGAGACGGGCTGGCAGCTGGAGCAGCGGGAGGACATCACCGCCGCCTATACCGAGTCCTGTCGCCGTCAGCTCGCCATCGACGAAGCGCAGGAGGCGGACCTGTCTGCCCTGCTTGGCGCCGATGAATTCGCCGAGCGCATCGCCGGATGGCGCTCCAAGCTTGCGGTCCTGAAGGAGGGTTTGCTTCGGCGGGAGCTGTTTGCCGCGACACCGGCTGCGGCCGGGCCGGATACAGCCTGGGAGGACACGACCCTGCCAGCTTGCTGAGCGGGACTTGCGGCCATCGCCGCGCGATTCAGGAATTTTCATAATTGAATTATTGACCGACAATGTGCCTCGCGGTCGTTTGATCAACCGGAGGCGCCGACGTGGAACGCAGGCTCACAACCGTCCTCGCCGCCGATGTGGTCGGCTACAGCCGCCTCATGGGCCAGGACGAGGACGCCACGCTGGACGCCCTCAAGGCCCTGCGGAAGGAGTTGGTGACGCCGCTGATCCAGGAGCACGGGGGACGCACCGTCAAGCTGATGGGCGACGGCCTGCTGGCGGAGTTCGGCAGTGTCGCCGGCGCGGTGAAATGCGCCATCGCCATTCAGACCGGGGTGCAGCAACGAAACCAAAGTGTTGATCCAGAGCGTGAGATCCTCCTGCGCATCGGCATCAATCCCGGTGATGTCATTGTCGAGGGCCGCGATATCTATGGCGACGGCGTCAATATCGCCGCGCGTCTGGAGGCCATGGCGCCGCCCGGAGGCATCTGCATTTCCGGCGCCGCGTACGATACGGTCGAGGGGAAACTGGACTGCGACTTCGAGGACCTGGGCCCGCAGCGGGTCAAGAACATCGCAAAGCCGGTGCGCGCCTACCGGGTCGCGGCGGTCCAGAAGGAAAGCGGCCGCCCGGCCGAGTCCGAAATCTTCAGCGCGATACTCGCGCGTCCGGCCGTCGCCGTTCTGCCCTTCGACAACATGAGCGGCGACCCGGACCAGGAATACTTCTCCGACGGGCTGAGCGAGGACCTGATCACCGCCCTGGCGCACTGGCGCTCCTTTCCGGTGATCGCGCGAAACTCCAGCTTTGCCTACAAAGGCAAATCCATGGACGTGAAGCAGATCGGCCGCGAGCTGGGCGCGCGCTACATCCTCGAGGGAAGCGTGCGCAAGAGCGCCGCGCGGGTGCGGATCACCGCCCAGCTCATCGACACGACAAGCGCTCACCATGTCTGGGCCGAGCGCTACGACCGGAAATTCGAGGACATCTTCGACCTGCAGGACGAGATCACCAAGCGCATCGTCGCAACGGTCGAGCCGGCCCTGGACAAGGCCGAGCTGAGGCGATCGAAGGCGAAGCCGCCGGACAACCTCGATGCCTGGGACTTCTGCCTCAGGGGGCGCGCCTACATGCACGAGTGGAGGCCGGAGGCGACGGCCAAGGCCCGGGACATGTTCCAGCGCGCCATCGAGCTCGATCCGGACTACAGCGAGGCCCACGCCGACCTCGCCTGGACGCACTCGCGGGACCTTTTGGTGGAAAGCACCCGCGACCGAAAGGCTTCCGCGGCGAAGATGTACGAAGCCGCGCGCAGGGCCGTGGAGCTCGACGACGCCTCGGCTCTCGCACGCTACCGGCTCAGCTCGGCGCATATCTGGCGTGACGAACATGACCTCGCGCTCGCCGAAGGCCGCCGCGCGGTCGAGCTCAACCCGATGCATGCGGTCGCCCGGCACGCCCTCGCCAACAAGCTCGACCTTGTGGGCGACCCGCAAGGCATCCCGATGATGATCGAAGCCGAGCAGCTGAATCCGAGAGATCCACAGAGGAACATGCAGCTCACCTTCCTGGCGCGCGCCTATGTGAACGCAGGGGACTACGAGAAGGCAGTCCAGTGCGCCAAGGAGGCCCTGCAGGTACACCCCGACTTTCCCAATGCCTACTACATCCTGGCGGTGGCTTACGGGCACCTGGGCGAGAGGGAAAAAGCGCGCGCGGCCCTGGAGGAATGCGACAGGGCGCAGCCGGGATTTTCCGAAAGGCGGTCCGGCTGGGCCCCCTATGTCGACCCGGCAAGCAACGAGCACCTGCACGAAGGCCTGCGAAAAGTCGGCCTGGAATCCTAGGCGCGAGGTCCCGAGGCCGGTATCGAGCGATCAAGTGCTGCGTGCGGGTCAGTCCGCCTTCGGCCGCCAGTTGCGCGCCGCCCGTTCGGCCGCCGCCTTCTCCTCGGGCGTCAGCAGTTCATCGAGGCGTGTCGCCCCCTCGTAGAGGGACGAGGCGTTGGGCTCGCCGTTGGCATCGGCAATCAGGAACCACATGTAGGCTTCCTGGATGTCCTGTCCGACGCCCTCGCCATTGGCGTAGAGCAGCCCGACCATCAGTTGGGCGCGGGCGTCGCCGCGCTCTGCCAGAGGCCGCCAAATTTCGTGTGCGCGTTCGAAATTGCGCAGGTTGTAGGCCTGCCAGCCGTCCTCGTAGGCGCCGGCAGCCGCGACACCCGCACCAGACGAAACGAGCAGGCCGAAAAGGAGAATTGCCCGCAGGATATGTTTCTTGGTCAACGCACATGTCCCCGTATGAATGAGGCTTTTTGCAATTATAAAGATTCTCCACTCAAGATGAGACTGTCGAATCAAGCGCTGCCGCACGGGGTCCATTTGCCGGCCGGCAGCCGCTTGGGCCACCCGAAATCAGTCCCCATGGCGCCGCACGGATCCCCTTTTCGCACGACGCGATCGACGCCGCGGCCGACATCGTTTCCGCAGTCTCTTGCGTCGAGCTCAAGCGGCGATACCTCCCGAGCCTACCACTTTCGAAGTACGCTCTAATCGCATCATTACACGAAATAACCTGACATCAATCTGTCATAGAAGGATATCCTAATCTGTGGGGTGTCCGCTCTTAAGGAGCGGCAATTCGGGGGCGTAGAACCGCGGGTTTCGTTGTGGTTCTGCGTCGAAGGGGAAGCAGCATGGCACGTATTTTGCCAACGGTCTCCGTCCGCTGTCCCGGCACTCGATGTCAGGGTATTTTACGCTTGAGCTTTGCCGGCCTCGGCTATCTGCTGGGCTGCGGCGAGGCCCTGCGTTGTCCAAACTGTCATCGGGACATGCGCAACCAGTTGCTCACCAAGGTGAGCCCGGGTTCGCATCTGCCGGCGCCGCAGGACTGGACCGCGCATCCGACGGGCTGAAGCGGCACGGGCAAAGCGTCGCCCTGCAAAAGGCGACGCAGGCCGCGGCATAGGCCAGGCTCGCTCGCCACGGCGCGTGGCGGGGAAATCCGTAGCGCGCCGAATTTCCTGACCGGCGTTTTATAAAAAAGCTGCCGCCTTTGTTTGCGCGCTTCGACCGGCGCGCAAGGAGGTATGGTCATGCTGAAGGTGCGACTGGCAAAGACGCCGTTCACCCGCCGTACGCTCGCGATTGCGGCAGCCGGTGTTCTCACGGTGACGTCCTGTGCGCCGCCGAAGGTCCTGCATCCGCCCGAGCAGAGCTTGCGCACCAGGCTCGATGGCGCCGGCGTGGTTCCCGTCGAAACGGCCGAGCTCGCAAATATCGAGGAGCCGGTCGGCGGCGCCGGATCGGGGGCCGCCGTGGGCGCTCGCCAGGGCGCGGTCGGCACGTTCGCCGGATTCGCACGGGCCGGCTGTTCCGGCGACGGTTACAGCTGCGCGCTTGGCCTGGCGCTGGGTATCGTTCTCATGCCGGTGGGAGCCTTGGTCGGCGCCGGCGTGGGGGCCGGCCGGGCGCATTCCAAGGAAGAGGTTCAGGCTGCCACGCAGACCATCGAGCGGCGCATTGCGGAAGCACGCCACGCCGAGGCCATCGCGGACGAGATCGAGCGCATCGCCCGTCTGCGGGGCAAACCGGAATTCGCCGAACGAAAACCGGGCGAGAGCTTGCAGGATTTCGCCGAGCGCGTGCCCGTGTCGATATCGGTTTCCATCGGCGACGTCGGTTTTGATAGCTCCGGGGAAATCGATCCGGACGTGCGCTTGGCGATGGCCGCCCACGCGACGGTGACCGATCGCAAGACGAACCGCGACATCTATCAGCAGGGCTGGGCATACCTGGGGCCTTGGATCTCGTATTTCGCCCTGAGCGAAAACGACGGCGCGGGCATGCAGAGACAGTTCGATACCGCCTATCGGCAGGTTGCCAAGGCAATGCTCAACCATCTTGTCTACGACAAGACCCCGAAAGAGGTGCCCGGCCAGGAGGCCCGAGTCAGGCCGCTGCCGTCGGAGTTCGTGACGGTCGAGCCGTACCACATGGCGCACTCCGCTCCAGCACAGACATCCACGTCAGCCGGCGGCGCATCGACGACAGCGGCCGAGGCCGTGGAGGCGCCGACCGCGGCGCCTGCGGGCGATTCGTCTGCGGCTGCGCCAAGCGATGCCGCCGGATACGTCGATCCGCTGTCGAAGTGGGACGGGCGGTGGACTGGCACGGGCGCCGGCTGGCGGATTTCAATGACGATCGAGCATGGCCGAATTTCCGGCAGCGCGTGGAACAACACGAACTGCCGGCCCTGCGCCGTGAACGGCGAAATCGACGCCTTCGGCAACGTCTCCGCCGTTATGCCCTCCAAGCATCTTACGCGGCGCCGGAGTCTGGCCGGGCGCTTTCCCACGCTCGCTGTCAGGAACCGGGTGTCCACCATGTCGAAGCAGGACGTGACGTTCACGGCGGCTGCAGCAAATTGACCGTGTTGGAGCTTGGGGTTGGAGCGTGTCTTCGGACCCGAAGCGGAAAAGCCCTGGTCGGATCAGGATTTCTCCGCCGTAACGATATAGGCGTCCATCGGCATGACGAGCTCGCCCGACGGCACGACAAACTCGGCGAGCGCGTTCTCCAACTCAGCCGCGAGTGCGTCCATCGCCTGGGCGCTCAGGCTCTCGGCAAGGGGAGATCCTTTGATCTCGGTGTGCACGAGATCCGACACCGAAGGAAAGCGAGCCCATCCTTCGGCAAGGCGGATGTCCGCTTGCGGAATGCCCGCATCGGCGGCAAGTCTCGCAAGCGCGGCCTCGTCGCCCAGCGAGAAAGGCGCTCTCATCACCTCGGCGGCGTTCGTGCCGCAAGAGCGGTTGATCAGATCGACAAGGATCGCATAGCCGCGCGCACGCTCGAGCGGCCCCCAGACCGAGACGGCGAGTCGACCGCCGGGAGCCAGCGTGCGCCACATCTCGCTCAGCGCCGCCGCCCGGTCGGGAAAAAACATCAGCGCGAACTGGCTGACCACCGCGTCGAAGCTCGCGTCGTCGAAGGGAAGGGCGCTGGCATCGCCCTTTTTCCAGTCGACACCGGGTTCCAGCTGTGCGGCGACGGTCAGCATGCCTTCGTTGAGATCGAGCCCCACGACGCTCCCGTCCGGAGCGACCCGCCGCAGTGCTTCGCGCGAAACGATGCCGGTGCCGCATCCCACGTCGAGCACCCGATCGCCGGCGCCGATCGCGGCCGCGTCAGCCAAGGGTTCGGCCCAAGCGCGGAAAATGGCCGGCACGAAGCAAGTCTCGTAGACTTCGGCCGCCTCGACGGAGACCTGCCAGCTATCGACTTGCGTCATTGCGATCGCCCCATCTGGCAAGACATTCGCAAATTTTAACGCAAAATGGCGCCTCTCGGAACGGACGGCTCACCATTTTTTGATCCACGCCGCCGGCGGCATCGGGGCGCTCTGGCGGACATGGTGGCGTGCCCGGGCGCGTCCTTTGGGTATTCAGTCGTCGTCGGCGGCGAGCTCGCCAAGGAAGGCGTGCAGTGGACCGTCGGCATGCTTGGTGTGCGCCAGCGTCGTCTCCAGATAGCCGGCGAGCTGCATGTCGATTTCCTTCAGGTCCTCGATCACCAGAAGCCGGTAGAGGGCTTCGATCGTGGTCAAAAGCTCCTCGTGCGTCTGTTGGTGCCGCTCGGCGTGCGCATATTCGAAGTACGCCATGATTTCCTCTTCGACGGCGAAATGCTGCCGCTCGCGCTCATAGAGCAAAAGCAGGTGCTGCCGCACCCGGTGGCTGTCGCGGGCGTCGATCGCGATGCGCACTTCCTCGACAAGGCTGAAAAGTTCGCCGTGGTCCCCGTCCATGAGGCGCTGCGCGTCCTTTGGATTCATGCGATCGTTCCCGTCTGCTTGTGCAACTAGCCTCGGCGTCTGTGGCGCGACCTGCCACTGTCCAGCAGCATTTTTGCTCTGCTTTGGGTTGAAACGCCATACTTCGTACGGATGTGATTTGCCTGGCGCTGGTAAGCCGGCAGAGGCGAGGTCACGAGGCTATGTCCGAGCCGACTCAGGCCTCGTGGCGGTTCTTCCAAAGTTCCCAATGGAAGCGCGCGCGCACGCCGAGGTCGAGAAAAGGCCTCGGCGGCAGCATGCTGGGCTCGCCCAGGCTCTGCATCTCGGCGATGAGGGGATTCTCGCGGCCGGCGGCCATGTCCGCCGCGAGCAAGCCGCCGAAGGTGCCCTTGGTGACCCCCACGGCGTTCTGGCAGACCGCCGACCAGACGCCGGGTGCCAGCTGACCGAAGCCGGGCGCGCCGTTCTCGGACAGGCAGACGAAGCCGCTCCAGGTGTGCTCGATCTCGACATCCCGCAGCATGGGAAAACGCTGATCGAAGAGTTCCTTGTGGCGCCGGCGCGCCGCGGCCTGTTCGGCCTGAGTGACCCGCTGAGCGGGGCAATATTTCAGTCCGTGCCGAATAACGATGCGGTGGTCGTTGGTATAGCGCATGGTGATCCCGACGAAGGCGTTGGCCGGGGTCATCCCCCAGGGCTTTTCGACCCCGTAGACTTGGCGCTGCGCCTCCGACAGCGGGCGCGTCAGGCTGCAGTGCGCGACCAGGTGCAAAAACCGGCGCGGATAGAATCCGAACTGCTCGGCAAAGCCGTTGGCCGCGAGGATCAGCTTCGGCGCGCGCAGCGAGCCCTTGGCCGTGCGCAGGTCCACGCCGTTTCGGAAGTCGGCTTCGGTGACCGGCGAATTTTCATAGACCGTCACGTTTTCCGGCAGGCTGTCGGCAAGCCCGCGGGTCAGCGCCGCAGGATTCATCAACGCGCCGCCCGGTGTATAGACCGCTGCCGTGAAGTGCTCGGTTCCAAGCTTCGCCGGAAGCTCCGCTTTCTCGATCCACTGGTAAGGTTCCCCCAGCGCTTCCATTTCCATCGCAAAGGGCTCCAGCACCTCGCGCACGCCGCGCGGCGAGACGGCGGCGTGGTACTTTCCGTCCTTCGACCACTGGCAGTCGATGCCGTGACGCTCAACGGCCTCCTCGAGGTAGGCGATCGCGGTGCGCGCGAGGCGCATGAAGCGCTGCGAGCCTTCCAGTTCCTGCAGGGAGGAGCCGACGTTGTGCGGCAGGTCGATGGCGAAGCCGGAGTTGCGGCCCGAGGCGTTCTCGCCGGCCGCGCCCGCGTCGATCAGCGCGATCTTCTGGTCCGGACAGTTCTCGGCGAGGCGGCGCGCCGCCGCCAGTCCCGCGAAGCCCGCGCCCAGGACGATCCAGTCCGCAGCCGTATCCTCCGATAACGGCGGGTTGGGCGTGCGCTGCGGCAGGATGGCACTCCAGCCGTTGGTCTTGTCGTCCTGCGGCAGGCGGCTGATCTTCATGTCTGCTGCTCCGCCCAGTTGCTGGGATAGATGGCATAGAACACCAGCGCCGAGGCGGAACGGTAGACGAGCTTCGTTCCCTTCGGCAGCCAGACCGAATCCCTCGGCCCAAGAACCAAGTCGCCGTCGTCGGTCTCGACGGTGACCTCGCCCTCGATCACGACAATCACCTCATCATACTTAACGGTCCAAGGTATGGACGCCTCGGTGAAGCGCACATAGCCCGTGCCCAGTTTCGTCCCATCCTCGCTGCCCGTGACGGCTGCGACCTCAGCCTGCGCGCCATACTCGAACCTGGGCTGGAAAGACAGCCCGTCGAACGCGATATGCCGCGCTTTCGATTTGTCGCCGGTGCTTTGCGTCATGGCTCTCCACCCTTGGCGCATATTGCAGATTGACAGAAAACATACAAGAGTGTATGGAAACAGTCAATCCTGTATGGCAGAGCCGGATGACACTCCTTTCGACCAGGGACGAATCGAAGCGCCAAGCGCAATTGACGCGCGACGACTGGATTGAGGCCGCGCTCGAGGTTCTGGTGGGCGAGGGCGTGGGGGCTGTTCAGATCACCTCGCTGGCGAAGAAGCTGAACGTCACGCGCGGCAGTTTCTATTGGCATTTCACCGGCCGGGAGGAATTGCTCGGTTCACTCCTGAAGGAATGGCACGCCCGCAACACCGGGGTCATGCTGAGCGCGCTCGCTCACGCAGGCTCGCTGGAAGAGGGGATACTCGACCTCTTTGCCGTCTGGGTTGACCACAAGCGCTTCGATCCGGCCCTGGATCAGGCCGTGCGGGACTGGGCGCGGCGCTCGCAGGGCGTGCGCGATGTCGTTGCCGAGGAGGACGAAAGTCGGGTGAGCGCCATCGCGGCTTTCTTTGAGCGTAACGGCTTCGCTGCAACAGAAGCTTTTATCCGTGCACGCGTCCTCTATTTCACGCAGGTCAGCTACTACGCGCTGGGCGTCGAGGAGCCGATGACCGAACGCGTGAGCTACCTTGAGGCCTACTTCCGCTGCTTTACCGGCCGCGAAATCGATCCGGCGGCGGCGGATGCATTCATCGCCCGGCGCACGGCCGAGGGCGGGGCGGATATCTCGAAGTAGGGGCTGTCGCTTGCCTACGCCCGTGGCCGCTTCCTTTCGTCCTTTCCCGGTTTCACATCGTTTCACGAGCCTGCGATCTGTGACCGTCATCACAGTTGAACCCTCCCGCGCGCCCTCACACTGGCATTTCCGCGTGTGATCAAGAACGTGGGAGGAAGGATCATGAAAACGAAGAAATGGCTGACCGTTCTGACCCTGGCCGCCTTCGCCGGCTTGCTCGGCGGGTGCAGCTCGCTGGGCGTGCCCGAGGGCTCGCCGGACTACGGCGCTGCGCCCTGGTATTGGAAGGGCTATGAGGTCACGAAGGCGTATTGAACGGCTGCGGCCGCCGGTATCCAAGTGGATGAATCACCGGCGAGGCCATCTGCATCAGGCAGCGGACGCTTGAACTAGCTTCGGTGCCAAAACGAGGAAGTGCCTGATGTGCCTTGGGTTCCTGGTCCGTCGCAAGCTACCGCCAAGCACGGGCCAGGAACTCCCGGCA